>NZ_JBEZXE010000006.1:0-81705 GCF_040637885.1 Kitasatospora sp. NPDC028055
ACCTCGCCGCGTTGTCGTCGGTCGCCAATGCGCTGCATTGGGCTCCCTCCTCCGCCTTGCGATGCACGCACCCCAACGCCGCCCCGCCCGCCCTCTGGGCGAACGACGGGGGTTTGAAGACGGGCCCTAGTATCTCGGTCGGGCGGGCCGTCTCCCGTGGCCGTGCGGCCACGCGGGGCAGCACCCACAGCATCGTCCCGGCGGGCGGTCCAGGGGCCGCGTTCCCGGATGACTGGCCCGAACAGAGCCCCCGGCGGCCGAAACCGAGAGCCGGCGCGCAGGCTCCCGTGCGGCGGAAAAACAAGCAGGCATGATTGCTTTTTTCTCGGCCCGGTGCCACGCTGCTGCCCGACGGCGCTCGTGACGGGTGGCGTCAACAGGCCGGTAGGGGAGGCGCTTTGGTGCGCGGAGGATCGGTGCTGCGGGTCGGCAATGCCTCGGGGTTCTACGGGGACCGGTTCGCGGCGGTGCGGGAGATGCTGACGGGTGGGCCGCTGGACGTGCTCACCGGGGACTACCTCGCCGAGTTGACCATGCTGATCCTGGCGCGGGACCGGCTGCGGGATCCGTCGCTCGGGTACGCCCGGACGTTCCTGCGGCAGATGGAGGAGTGCCTGGGCCTGGCCCGGGACCGGGGTGTCCGGATCGTGGTGAACGCGGGGGGCCTCAATCCGGCCCGACTCGCGGAGCGGTTGCGGGAGTTGGCGCAGCGCCTCGGCGTGCCGACCGCCGTCGGCCACGTCGAGGGCGACGACCTGCTGCCGCGCCGGGAGGAACTCGGCCTGCCCGACGGCCTGTTGGCCGCCAATGCCTACCTGGGCGGGTTCGGCATCGCCGCCTGTCTCGGAGCGGGGGCGGACGTGGTGGTGGCCGGGCGGGTGACGGACGCCGCACTGGTGGCCGGCCCGGCGATCGCCCACTTCGGTTGGGGCCCGGGCGAGTTGGACGCCATGGCCGGGGCGGTGGTGGCCGGGCACGTGCTGGAGTGCGGGGCGCAGGCGACCGGCGGCAACTACGCCTTCTTCGGCGAGCACGACGTGGACCGCCCGGGCTTCCCGCTGGCCGAACTGCACGCCGACGGCTCCAGCGTGATCACCAAGCACCCCGGGACGGGCGGGGCCGTCACGATCGGCACGGTCACCGCCCAACTCCTGTACGAGACCGGCGGAGCGCACTACCTCGGCCCCGACGTGACCGCCCGGCTGGACTCCGTGCGGCTCACCGAGGAGGGCCCGGACCGGGTGCGGATCGACGGCGTGCGCGGCGAGGCCCCGCCGCCGACCCTCAAGGTCGGCCTGAACCGGCTGGGCGGCCACCGCAACGAGGTGGTCTTCGTGCTGACCGGCCTGGACATCGAGGCCAAGGCCGCCCTGGTGCGACGGCAGTTCGCCGCCGCCCTGCCGCCCGAGGTCCGTCCGGCCGAGCTGCGCTGGACCCTCGCCCGCACCGACCATCCGGACGCCGACACCGAGGAGGCCGCGTCCGCCCTGCTCCGGCTGACCGCCCGGGACCGGGATCCGGCCAAGGTCGGCCGTGAACTCGGCAAGGCCGCGGTGGAGTTGGGCCTCGCCGGGTACCCGGGCTTCCACCTCACCGCCCCGCCCGGCCCGGGCGCCCCGTACGGGGTGTTCACCGCCGCGTACGTGGACGCCGAGCTGGTCGAGCACACCGCCGTCCTGCCGGACGGTCGCCGGATCGCCGTCCCGCCCGCCCCCGCCCCCGTCACCGGCCAAGTGGCCGCCGTGGAGCACGAGTTGCCCGCACCCCTGCCCCCGGGCCCGACCCGCCGCGCCCCGCTCGGCCGGGTGCTCGGCGCCCGCAGCGGCGACAAGGGCGGCGACGCCAATCTGGGCGTCTGGGCCCGCACCGAGGACGCCTGGCGCTGGCTGGCGCACACCCTCACCGTCGACCGGCTGCGTGAACTGCTCCCCGAGACCGCCGAGCTGCCCGTCGCCCGGCACCTGCTGCCGAACCTCAGGGCCGTCAACTTCACCCTCACCGGCCTGCTCGGCGAGGGCGTCGCCGCCCAGCACCGCTTCGACCCGCAGGCGAAGGCCCTGGGGGAGTGGCTGCGCTCGCGCCACCTCGACATTCCGGAGGCCCTGCTGTGACCGTCCTGCCCACCCGCGTCGACCCGGCCGGGCCCGAGTACGCGGAGCACCGTGCCGCGATGGTCGCCAAGCTGGCGGAGCTGGACGCCGAGCACGCCAAGGCGCTGGCCGGCGGCGGCCCCAAGTACGTGGAGCGCCACCGCAGGCGGGGCAAGCTGCTGGCCCGGGAGCGGATCGAGCTGCTGGTGGACCAGGACTCGCCGTTCCTGGAGCTCTCCCCGCTGGCGGCCTGGGGCAGTGACCACCCGGTGGGCGCCGCGCTGGTCACCGGCATCGGGGTGGTCGAGGGCGTGGAGTGCGTGATCACCGCCAACGACCCGACGGTGCGCGGCGGCGCCAGCAACCCGTGGACGCTGCGGAAGGCTCTGCGGGCCAACGAGATCGCGCTGCAGAACCGGCTCCCGCTGGTGAACCTGGTCGAGTCCGGCGGGGCGGACCTGCCCAGCCAGAAGGAGATCTTCATCCCGGGCGGCGCCCTGTTCCGCGACCTGACCAGGCTCTCGGCGGCCGGGATCCCCACCGTGGCCGTGGTGTTCGGCAACTCGACGGCCGGCGGCGCCTACGTGCCGGGGATGTCGGACCACACCGTGCTGGTCAAGGAGCGCGCCAAGGTGTTCCTCGGCGGCCCGCCGCTGGTGAGGATGGCGACCGGCGAGGAGGCCGACGACGAGTCGCTGGGCGGCGCCGAGATGCACGCCCGCAGCTCCGGCCTGGCCGACCACTTCGCGGTGGACGAGGCGGACGCGCTGCGGATCGCCCGCCGGATCGTCGCCCGGCTGGAGCACCGCAAGCCGGGCCCGGACCCGGACAGCGCCGCCGAGCCGCCGAAGTACGACGAGGAGGAGCTGCTGGGCATCGTCCCGGGTGACCTCAAGGTGCCCTTCGACCCACGCGAGGTGATCGCCCGGATCGTCGACGGCTCCGACTTCGACGAGTTCAAGCCGCTGTACGGCACCAGCCTGGCCACCGGCTGGGCCCGGCTGCACGGCTACCCGGTGGGCGTCCTGGCCAACGCCCAGGGGGTGCTGTTCAGCGCGGAGTCCCAGAAGGCCGCCCAGTTCATCCAGTTGGCGAACCAGCGGAACACCCCGCTGCTGTTCCTGCACAACACCACCGGCTACATGGTCGGCCGGGACTACGAGCAGGGCGGCATCATCAAGCACGGCGCGATGATGATCAACGCCGTCTCGAACTCCAAGGTCCCGCACCTGTCGGTACTGCTCGGCGCCTCCTACGGGGCGGGCCACTACGGCATGTGCGGCCGGGCCTACGAGCCGCGCTTCCTGTTCTCCTGGCCGAGTGCCAAGTCCGCGGTGATGGGCCCGCAGCAGCTCGCCGGGGTGCTCTCGATCGTGGCCCGCCAGTCGGCCGCGGCGAAGGGGCAGCCGTACGACGAGGACGCGGACGCGGCGATCCGGGCGATGGTCGAGCAGCAGATCGAGGCGGAGTCGCTGCCGGTCTTCCTGTCCGGCCGGCTGTACGACGACGGTGTGATCGACCCGCGCGACACCCGTACGGTGCTGGGCCTGTGTCTGTCCGCGATCCACAACGCGCCGGTCGAGGGCGCGCGTGGCTACGGCGTCTTCCGGATGTGAGAGGTCAGATGATCACCAACCTGCTGGTCGCCAACCGCGGCGAGATCGCCCGCCGGGTGTTCCGCACCTGCCGGGAGCTCGGCATCGCGACCACCGCCGTCCACTCGGACCCGGACGCCGGCGCCCCGCACGTACGGGAGGCGGACGCGGCCGTGCGGCTGCCCGGCGCCGCGCCCGCGGACACCTACCTGCGCGGCGAACTGATCGTCCGGGCCGCGCTGCGGGCGGGGGCGGACGCCGTCCACCCGGGGTACGGATTCCTGTCGGAGAGCGCGGAGTTCGCCCGGGCCGTGCTGGACGCCGGCCTGCTGTGGGTCGGCCCGCCACCGGCCGCGATCGCCGCGATGGGCTCCAAGACGGCCGCCAAGCGCCTGATGGCCGAGGCCGGGGTGCCGGTGCTGGGCGCGCTGGCCGAGCCGACCGAGGCCGACCTGCCGGTGCTGGTGAAGGCGGCGGCGGGCGGCGGCGGCCGCGGCATGCGGGTGGTCGAACGGCTGGCGGACCTGCCCGCCGAGCTGGCGGCGGCCCGGGCCGAGGCGGCCAAGGCCTTCGGCTCGGACGAGGTGTTCTGCGAGCGCTACCTGCCCAGCGGCCGGCACGTGGAGGTGCAGCTGCTGGCCGACGCCCACGGCGCGGTGTGGGCGGTGGGCGACCGCGACTGCTCCCTGCAGCGGCGGCACCAGAAGGTGATCGAGGAGGCCCCGGCCCCCGGCCTGCCGCCGCAGGTGCGGGCCGCGTTGCACGCCGCGGCCGCGGACGCAGCCAGGGCGATCGGCTACGTCGGCGCCGGCACCGCCGAGTTCCTGCTCACCGGGGACGGCCGGTTCTACTTCCTGGAGATGAACACCCGGCTCCAGGTCGAGCACCCGGTCACCGAGGCGGTCACCGGTCTGGACCTGGTCGCGCTCCAACTCGCCGTGGCCGAGGGCGAGGAGCTGCCCGCGGGCGGGCCGCCGCCGAGCACCGGGCACGCGATCGAGGCCCGGCTGTACGCCGAGGACCCGGCCAAGGACTGGCAGCCCGCGACCGGCACCCTGCACCGCCTCGAACTGACCTCGGAGCACCACGAGTTCGGCGGCACTGGACTGCGGCTGGACTCCGGGGCGCGGCTGGACTCCGGACTCCGGATCGACTCCGAACTGCGGCTGGACTCCGGGGTGGAGGCCGGCAGCGAGATCAGCCCGCACTACGACGCGATGCTCGCCAAGGTGATCGTCCGGGCGCCGACCCGGGCCGCCGCGGCCCGGAAGCTGGCCGACGCGCTGGCCCGGGCCCGGATCCACGGGCCCTCCACCAACCGGGAGTTGCTGGTCCGCGCGCTGCGGCACCCGGCCTTCCTGGCCGGGCGGCTGCACACCGGCTTCCTGGCCGAGCACGCGGCCGAGCTGCTCGCCCCCGAGGCCGGGGGCGCCGGGCGGGCCGCCCTGGCCGCCGCCCTCGCCGACGCGGCCGAGCGCGGCACGGCGCTGCCGTCCGGCTGGCGCAACCTGCCCTCCCAGCCCCAGTCCAAGCGCTACCGGGCGTCCGACGGCGGCGAGTTGGAGGTCCGCTACCGCCGGACCAGGGGCGGCCTGGAGGCCGTGGACCACCCGGACGTCGAACTCGTCGAGGCCGGGGCCGGGTTCGTCCTGCTGCGCGAGGGCGAGGTGCAGCGACGCTACGAGGTGGCCCGCTACGGGGACCAGGTGTACGTCGACTCCCCGACCGGCAGCACCGCGCTCACCGTGCTGCCGCGCTTCCCCGACCCCACCGCCCAGAGCGACCCGGGCGCCCTGCTCGCCCCGATGCCCGGTACCGTCCTGCGCACCACCGCCGCCGTCGGCGACACCGTGGCAGCGGGCCAGCCGCTGCTGGTGCTGGAGGCGATGAAGATGGAGCACCGCGTCACCGCCCCGGCCGACGGCACCCTGGTGGAACTGCGCGTCACCCCGGGCCAGCAGGTCCGGCTCGGCGCCCTGCTCGCCGTCGTCAAGTCCCCCGAAGAAGCCTGAGTACCGCCCGACCACCCGCACCGCGGAAGGACCACGCATGTCGGCCATCGGCAGTCAGCTCCTCGAAACCCCCGAACGCACCGCCCTGCGCAAGGCCGTCGGCGACCTCGGCCGCCGCTACGGCTCCGCCTACTACCTGGCCAAGGCCCGGGCCGGCGAGCCCGCCGAGGAGCTGTGGGCGGAGGCCGGCAAGGCCGGCTACCTGGGCGTCAACCTGCCCGCCGAGTACGGCGGCGGAGGCGGCGGCATCAGCGACCTCGCCATCGTCCTGGAGGAACTCGGCACCGCGGGCTGCCCGTTGCTGCTGCTGATCGTCTCCCCGGCGATCTGCGGCACGGTGATAGCCCGGTACGGCACCGAGGAGCAGAAGCGGCGCTGGCTGCCCGGACTGGCCGACGGCAGCCGCAAGATGGCCTTCGGCATCACCGAGCCGGACGCGGGCAGCAACTCGCACCGGATCTCCACGGTCGCCCGCCGGGACGGCGAGGACTGGCTGCTGACCGGCCGCAAGGTGTTCGTCTCCGGCATCGACCACTCCGACGCCGTGCTCTTCGTGGCCCGCACCGAGGACGCCCGTACGGGCAAGCTCAAGCCCTGTCTGTTCGTCGTCCCCCGGGACATCCCCGGCTTCGAGTACCGGGCGATCCCGATGGAGCTGGTCGCCCCCGAGAAGCAGTTCCAGGTCTTCCTGGACGACGTCCGGCTGCCCGCCGACGCCCTGGTCGGCGACGAGAACGCGGGCCTGCTCCAGCTGTTCGCGGGCCTCAACCCGGAGCGCATCCTGACCGCCGCCTTCTCCCTCGGGCTGGCCCGGCAGGCGCTCGGCAAGGCCGTGGAGTACGCGAAGACCCGCACCGTCTGGTCCACCCCGATCGGCGCCCACCAGGGCCTGGCGCACCCGCTGGCCCAGTGCGCGGTGGAGATCGAGCTGGCCCGGCTGATGACCCAGAAGGCGGGGCTGCTCTACGACGCGGGCGAGGACCTGGCCGCCGGGGAGGCCGCCAACATGGCCAAGTACGCGGCCGGGGAGGCCGCCGCCCGCACCGTCGACCAGGCGGTGCAGACCCTGGGCGGCAACGGCCTCACCCAGGAGTACGGCCTGGGCGCGCTGCTGGCCGCCACCCGGGTCGGCCGGGTCGCCCCGGTGAGCCGGGAGATGGTGCTCAACTTCGTCGCCCAGCACACCCTGGGCCTGCCCAAGTCGTACTGAGCAGCCCTGCCGAGCAGTCCTGGCGAGCGTCGGTACGGAGGGGCGCGCGGCCGCCATCGCAGCGCGCCGTCGTCACCGCACGCCGGTCAGGTGCGCGAACACCACCGTGTTGGCCTCGTACCCGGTGCGCCGGTCGAACTTCCCGCCGCAGGTGATCAGCCGCAGCTCGGCCCGCTCGGTGGGGCCGTAGACCAGGGCGTCCGGGAAGCCCTGCTTGGGGAAGACCCGGACCTCGTCCACGGTGAACACCGCGGTGCGCCGGTCCTTGCGGGCCACCTCGACGGTGTCGCCGGGGCGCAGCAGTCCGAGCCGGTAGAAGACGGCCGGTCCGGTGTGGTTGTCGGCGTGGCCGACGACGAGCGCGTTCCCGGCGGCGCCGGGTGTGGTGCCGTCCCGGTACCAGCCGGCCAGGTTGCGCTGGTCCATCGGCGGGGTGTTCAGCTGCTGGGCGGCGGTCAGCCCGAGGCCGGTGACCGGGGCGTCGACCTTGATCGAGGGGATCCGGACCCGGGTCGGCACCGAGGGCGGCAGCGGCGGGTGGGCGGGCGGCCCCGGGCTCGGCCGGGCGGTCGCCGACGGCGCCGCGGGCGCCGGGGCGGCGGGCACGGCGGCGGGGGCCGGCGGCAGTGGCGGCCCGTTGCGGCCGGTGGAGCCGTCGTGCACCAGCCAGGCGCCGCACGCCGCCAACGCGAGCGCGGCGACCCCGGCCCGCCAGGGGCCGGAGCCGCCGCGCGGCGCGCGGGTGGCGCGGTCAGGACTCGGCATTGCGCCCGGAGCGGCGGCGCATCGCGCGGACGCCCAGTCCGCCGGCGCCGAGGACCAGCGCGAGTCCGCCGAGCACCTCGGCGGTGTCGGGCCCGGAGGTGCCGCCGCCACCGGTGCCCACCCCGCCGTGCGGGCTGCCGCCGGGCGAGTGGCTGGGCGAGTGGCCGGGCGAGTGCGAGGGCGAGCTGCTGGGTGACGCGGACGGCGACGGCGAGGAGGAGGGCGAGGGTGACGGGGACGGTGACGAGGTGGCGCAGGAGACGTCGAAGACCTTCTGCTTCGCCGCGCCGTTCTCACCGACGAACGTCCATTCGAGCTTGTAGTGCCCGTCCGGGAGGGTGAAGTCGCCGGTGTGCCCGGTGCCGCCGACCAGGATGATCGACCCGGCCAGCACCTGGGCGGTGCCGGTCGGCGGCTGCTGATGGACCGTCCAGTTGACCTCCTGGATGGTGTCGAAGTTGAAGGCGTCGAAGTAGAAGCGGCAGACCTTGGGGTCGTCGCGGGTGTCACTCACCGCGGTGGTGCTGTCGTGCACCTTGACGTCGCCGTTGTCGCCCGGCGCGGCCAGTGCGGCCGGGGCTCCGCCCAGGGCGAGCACGACCGAGACGCCGGCGGCGGCGAGCAGACGACGGGCGGACGGCAGGGAGGCGGACGGCACGGGGACGGAGGTCGATCTCACAGGGGCGCTCCAGGTTCCGGGGGGCCGCACCCGGGCGGGCGGCCGAGGAGCACACCGTCCGATCGAGCGCCCTCCGGAGCAACTGCGCCACGCCTGCCCCGGCCCCGGTTCCCCACAATGGCCCAGTCCCGCCCCGCACTGTCCGTATGCTCCTGAACGCGCCCCGTACCACCCGCTCGCCGATTTGGTTGCTGCATCAACTTCCTTGCTGGAGGCATGCCTTGGTGTTCCGTAGCGAGTTCCCGGACGTCCCCGTCGTCGACCTGCCGATCCATGACGCGGTGCTCGCCGCCGCCGCCGAGTACGGCGACCGGCCGGCCCTGATCGACGGCCTCACCGGGGAGCAGGTCAGCTACGCGCGGCTGGCCGCCTCCGTCGAGCGGGTCGCCGCCGGACTGGCGGAGACGGGGGTGGGCAAGGGCGACGTGGTGGCCCTGTTCAGCCCCAACTCGGTCAGCTACCCGATGGCCTACTACGGCGCCAGCCGGGCCGGTGCCACCGTGACCACGGTGTCCTCCCTCAGCACCGCCCGCGAGCTGGCCGGCCAGCTCGCGGACAGCGCCGCCCGCTGCCTGATCACCGTCTCCCCGTTCCTGGCGACCGCCCGCGCCGCCGCCGAGCTGCTGGCCGCCGACGGCCGCCCGCCGGTCGAGGTCATCGTGCTGGACGGCGCCGAGGGCCACCGCTCGCTCGCCGACCTGCTGGCCGCCACCGGCCCCGCCCCGGAGCCCGCGATCGACCCGGGCGAGGACGTCGCCGTGCTGCCGTACTCCAGCGGCACCACCGGACTGCCCAAGGGGGTGATGCTCACCCACCGCTCGATGGCCACCAACCTGGCCCAGACCGACGCCCTCTACCGCCCCTCCGTCGGCGAACGGGTGCTCGCGGTGCTCCCGTTCTTCCACATCTACGGGCTGACGGCCCTGCTCAACCAGCCGCTGCGGTGCGGCGCCACCGTGGTCGTGCTGCCCCGCTTCGACCTGGAGCAGTTCTGCGGTGCGGTCGAGCGGCACCGGGTGCAGGGCCTGGTGGTCGCGCCGCCGATCGTGCTCGCGCTGGCCAAGCACCCGGTGGTGGCCGACTTCGACCTCTCCTCGGTCGAGTACCTGCTGTGCGCGGCCGCCCCGCTGGACCACGATCTCGCCGAGGCCTGTGCCCGCCGCCTGGGCCTGCCGCACCTGCTCCAGGGCTACGGGATGACCGAGCTGTCCCCGGTCACCCACGTCGTCTCCCCGACGGAGCGCGACCCGGTGCCCGGCTCGGTCGGCCGGATGGTCCCCTCCACCGAACTGCGGGTCATCGCCCTGGACGGCTCCGGCGCGGACCTCGGGCCGGGGGAGCCGGGCGAGCTGCTGATCCGCGGCCCCCAGGTGATGAAGGGCTACTTCGGCCGCCCCTCCGACACCGCCGCCATGGTCGACGCCGAGGGCTGGCTGCACACCGGCGACATCGGCTACGTGGACGGGCGCGGCTACCTGTTCGTCGTCGACCGGGTCAAGGAGCTGATCAAGTACAAGGGGTACCAGGTCGCCCCCGCCGAGCTGGAGGCCGTCCTGCTCGGCCACCCGCAGATCGCCGACGCCGCCGTGATCGGCGTCCGGGACGCCGACGGGACGGAGTGTCCCAAGGCCTTCGTGGTCCGTGCCCCCGGCAGCGGGCTCACCGCGGAGGAGGTCACCGGGTACGTGGCCGGGCACGTCGCCCCCTACAAGAAGGTGCGCGCGGTGGAGTTCGTGGACGCCGTCCCCAAGTCCGCGGCCGGCAAGATCCTCCGCCGTGAACTGCGCGCCCGCGAGGCCGCCCGCGAGGCCGCCCGCTGAGACCCGCCGACCAGGGCCCGGGCGGCCGGCGGGCGCGGCCCGTCTGTGAGGATCGACCCGCGGCGCCCCGACCCGCCGCGCCCCGACCCGCCGCGCCCCGACCGGAACAGACCCCATCGACACAGGAACCGCCACCCGCCATGACCAGCCACCCCGCCGTCCGCACCCCCCAGCAGGACCGCAGCCGAGCGACCAGGGCCCGGTTGCTCGCGGCCGCCGTGGACTGCCTGGCCGAGCTCGGCTGGCAGGGCTCCACCGTCACCGTGGTCGCCGAACGGGCCGGCGTCTCCCGGGGCGCCGCCCAGCACCACTTCCCGACCCGCGAGGACCTCTTCACCGCGGCCGTCGAGCACGTCACCGCCGAGCGGCTGGCGGCCGTCCGCGCCCACGCGGACGAGCTGCCGGCCGCCGGCCCCGACCGGACCCGGGCCGTGGTCGACCTGATCGTCCGCCTCTACACCGGCCCGCTGTTCCGGGCCGCCCTGCACCTGTGGACCGCCGCCGCCACCGAGGACGGGCTGCGCGAGCGGATCGTCGCGCTGGAGGGCCACGTCGGCCGGGAGGCCCACCGGGCCGCCGTGGAGTTCCTGGACGCCGACGAGACCCGCCCGGGTGTGCGCGAATCGGTGCAGGCCACCCTGGACCTCGCCCGCGGACTCGGCCTGGCCAATCTGCTCACCGACGACAGCCTTCGACGTTCCGGAGTGATCCGGCAGTGGGCAGGCGTTCTGGAGAGTACGCTGCGGCCGGTACGCCCATGACGCCCGTACAACCGAGCGACCGGACGGCCCCCGACCAAGGGGTCGCCGGGCGGCCGATGTCCGTGCAGTCTGGAGAAGAACCCCGGCCGGCACCGACCGCGAGGCCCATCCGGCCGGGAACGAGCCGAACCGGGGTGCTGCCTGAATGCACGGACACGAGTGCGACGCGACCGCCGCCGCCGGCCCCGCGCCGAGCGGCGATCCCGTACGTCCGGAGGGTCACCGCCTCGTCCCGCTCGCCACGGCCCTGCTGCAGAGCGACGGCCTGATCCTGCACTGGAGCGAGGACGCCGAGGCGCTGCTCGGTTACTCCGCTGAGGAGGCCGTCGGCAGCTACGCCGCCCGGCTGCTCACCGACGAGACCGACCGGCCCGCGGTGCTCGGCCTGTTCCAGCGGATCATGTCCGGCAGCGGCGCCTCCTTCGTCTTCCCGGTCCGCCACCGCGACGGCCACCGGGTGGAGCTGGAGTTCCGCACCTACCCGATCGCCGGACCGGCCGGCACCCTGCTGCTGCTCGCCACCGCCTCCGACACCCAGGCCCTGCACGCCATCGAGGCCGACCTCGCGGTGCTGGACGGCGTCTTCGGCCGCTCCCCGATCGGCATGGCCGTCTACGACTGCGACCTGCGCTACGTCCGGATCAACGAGGCGCTGGCCCGGATGAACGGCGTCCCGGCCGCCGCCCACCTCGGCCGCCGGATATCCGCCGTCCTGCCCGGCATCAACACCGCCGAGATCGAACAGACCATGAGACAGGTCCTCAAGACCGGCAAGCCCGTGGTGGACGCCCGCTCGCACGGCCGCGTCCCGGGCGACCCCAAGCGGGACCGCGCCTGGTCCGCCTCCTACTTCCGGCTGGAGGACTCCACCGGCCGGGTCTTCGGCGTCTGCTCCTCGATCATCGACGTCACCGAACGCTTCCAGGCCGAGGCCCGGGCCGCCCGGGCCCAGGAACGGCTCGCCACCATCGCCGAGGCCACCGCCCGGATCGGCACCACCCTCGACCTCCAGCGCACCGCCGAGGAACTCATCGAGGCGGTCGTCCCCCGGTTCGCCGACTTCGCCACCGTCGACCTGCTGGAACCGGTACTGCGCGGGGCCGAGCCCACCCCGATCCCCTCCGACCGCTCCGTCACCCTGCGCGCCGTCGCCGTCGGCGAGAACTACGACACCGGCCTGGCGCACGCCGTGGACGTCGTCGGCGAGACCTCCGAGTACGCCCCCGACCGCAGCTACACCCAGTGCCTTCGCAGCGGACGGCCGCTGCTGCGCGCCCACGTGGACGAGGAGGTGCTGCGGGGCCTGGTCTCCAGCGAGGACCGGGTCGCCCCCGGGATGGCCGCCGGCATCCACTCGTACCTGATGGTGCCGATCACCGCCCGGGGCATGGTCCTCGGCGGCTCCGAGTTCATCCGGATGCGCAACCCCGAGCCGTTCAACGACGCCGACGTCGCGCTCGCCGAGGAACTCGTCGCCCGCACCGCCCTGGCCCTGGACAACGCCCGGCTCTACCGCCGGGAGCGGGAGACCGCCCTCACCCTCCAGCGCAGCCTGCTGCCGCAGGAGATCCACCGCACCCTCGGCCTGGAGATCGCCTACCGTTACCTGCCCAGCAGCGTGGTCAGCGAGGTCGGCGGCGACTGGTTCGACGTGGTGCCGCTCTCCTGCGGGCGGGTCGCCCTGGTGGTCGGCGACGTGATGGGCCACGGCATCCGGGCCGCCGCCACCATGGGCCAGCTGCGCACCGTCGCCCGCACCCTGGCCACCCTGGACATGCCGCCCGAGCAGGTGCTCACCCGGCTGGACGAGACCGCCTCGGGGATCGGCGAGGGCCAGTTCGCCACCTGCATCTGCGCCGTCTACGACCCGCTGGAGCGCACCGTCCAGGTCGCCTCGGCCGGGCACCTGCCGCCGGTCTGGGTCGGCACCGACGGCACCGCCCGCCGGATCGAGGTGCCGCCCGGCGTCCCGCTGGGCGTCGGCGGGGTCGCCTTCGAGTCCATCGGCTTCACCCTCCCCGAGGGCACCCTGCTCGCCCTCTACACCGACGGACTGGTGGAGCGGCGCGGCCAGGACCTGGACCACGGCATCGACCTGCTGGCCCGCACCCTGGCCGGGCCCGGCCGGACGCTGGAGGAGAGCTGCGACGCGGTGATCGGCGCCCTGGTCACCGACGGCACCGAGGACGACATCGCGATGATCATGGCCCGGGCGCTGCCGGTGCCCGCCGACCGGATCGCCACCCTGCCGCTCACCGGCGGCGGCAAGCTCCCCGGCAAGGCCCGCCGCTTCACCCGGGCCACCCTGGACGCCTGGGGCCTGACCGCGGTCTCCGACTACGCCGAACTGCTGGTCAGCGAACTGGTCACGAACGCCCTGCTGCACGCCGAGGCACCGCGCCGGCTGCGGCTGTTCCGCGACCGGGTGCTCACCGTCGAGGTCTCCGACGCTGGCGGCGCGACCCCGCAGCTGCGCCCCTTCGCGGAGCAGGACGAGGGCGGGCGCGGGATGTTCCTGGTCAGCGAACTCGCCCAGCGCTGGGGCAGTCGGCTGACCCGGGACGGCAAGGTGGTCTGGGCCGAGCTGGAGCTGCCCTTCGGGGTCTCCTAGGCGCTGCCCGAACGCGCGAGAACGGTCGTTCCCGTAACGGGGAACGACCGTTCTCGCGTTTCCTCACGCGGGCACGTGCGGCTTGTCCGCGTTCTCCGCGTGCTCCGCGTGCTCCGCCGTCTCCGGCTGCTCCGGCCCGGCGGCGACCGGCCCTGCAGCGACCGGCCCTGCGGTGACCGGCTCGGCCGCCGTCGGGGCGGACAGCCCGCGCAGCAGCAGCCAGGCCAGCAGGCCCGCGCCGACCAGCAGCACCCCGGCCAGCAGCCCGGCGCTGTTCATGCCGTGCACGAAGGCGTCCCTGGCGCTCGCCAGCAGCGGCTGGGCGAGGTCCGGCGACAGCCCGTCCGCCGTCTCGACGGCCGCGCCCAGCGACTCCCCGGCCCGGGCGGCGACCTCCGGGGAGGCGCCGGCCGGGACGGTCAGCCCGTTCGCGTAGATCGAGCCGACCACCGAGCCGACCAGTGCGATGCCGAGCGCGGTGCCCAGCTCGTACGCGGTCTCGGAGACCGCCGAGGCGGCCCCGGCCTTGTCGGCGGGCGCGGCGCTCAGCACCAGGTCGGCGCCGAGGGTGTAGACCACGCCCTCCGCGGTGCCGGTGACCAGGAAGGAGACCGCCAGCACCAGGTAGGTGGTGTCCTGCTGGAGCCAGCCCAGCGCGCCCGCCGCCAGGCCCATCGCCAGCAGGCTGACGGTCAGCGCCTTGCGCGCGCCGAAGCGCCGGGCGATCCGGGCGGTGAGCAGCCCGCCCGCCACCGAGCCGGCGAAGGCCGGCAGCTCCGCCAGGCCCGCCTGGAGCGGCTCGTAGCCGCGCACCAGCTGGAGGTACTGGGAGACCACGAAGATCACGCCGGACAGGCCGACCAGGGAGATCAGCGAGGCCGTGACGGCGGCGGTGAACCGCCGGTCGCGGAACAGCCGGACGTCCAGCAGCGGGGTCTCCAGCCGCAGCTGGCGGCGGACGAACAGGGTGAGCGCGGCGGCGCCGAGCAGGAAGGTGACCGGGACGTCCCAGCGGGCCACGCCGTGCGCGGCGGCCTCCTTGATCGCGTAGACCACGCCGATCACCCCGGCCATCGACAGCCCGACGCTCAGCACGTCCCAGCGGCCCGGCTCCGGGTCCCTGGACTCCGGCAGCAGCCAGGCGCCGAGCGCCAGCAGCAGGAGCAGCACCGGGATGTTCAGCAGGAACACCGAGCCCCACCAGAAGTGCTCCAGCAGCAGCCCGCCGACCACCGGCCCGAGCGCGGCACCGGCGGTGGCGGCCGCGCCCCAGATGCCGATCGCGGTGGCCCGCTCCCGGTCGTCCGGGAAGAGGCTGCGGATCAGGGACAGAGTGGAGGGCATGATCGTCGCCCCGGCGACGCCGAGCAGCGCGCGGGCCAGGATCAGCCAACCCGGGCCCGGCGCGTACGCGGCCAGCAGGGAGGCCGCGCCGAAGGCGGCGGCGCCCGTCAGCAGCAGCTTCTTGCGGCCGATCCGGTCGCTCAGGGCACCCATGCTGACCAGCAGGCCGGCCAGTACGAAGGAGTAGGAGTCGCCGATCCAGAGCAGCTGGGTGCCGCTGGGGCGCAGCGTCTCGCTGATGGACGGAATGGCGAGGGACAGCACGGTCGCGTCGAGGGCGACCACGGTGACGGCCAGCACCAGGACGGCGAGGCCGGTCCAGCGCTGGCGGGTGGTCGGGGCGGGGGTGCTCATGGTGTATCGGTTTCCGGTTTCCGGTCCGAGGTGCTGTGGGTCGTCGCGACGGCGGTGGTGGCGACGGGGGTGGTGGCGACGGGCGTGGCGACGGGTGCAGGGGCCTCCGGCCGGCGCAGCGCGCCGCCGAGGAAGAGCTCGGCGAGCGAGAAGGCGGCGTCGCGCGGGGCGAGCCGGCCGTCCTGGATGGCCCAGCCGATACCGGCCACCAGGTCGAAGAAGGCCTCGCTCAGCCAGGCGGCGCTCAGCTCGATCCGGAAGACGCCCTCGCGCTGCCCGCGCAGGAAGAGCGCGTGCAGCCGGTCGATCTGGACCTCCCAGAGGTCGTTGATGTCGGCGTGGTCGTAGAGCTGGTTCTCGCCGGCCAGGAAGGCGCAGAGCATGGCGTCCGGGACGGCGGCGTCCACCAGGCGGCGCAGCGCGGCCTGGGCGTCGCCCTGCTCGGTGGCGGCGGTGTCCAGGGCGGCGGCGAAGCGCTGCAGGCCGCGCAGGCCGACCTCGCGGATCAGTGCGTCGCGGCCGGGGAACAGCCGGTGCAGGGTGGCCCGGCTGATGCCCGCGGCGCGGGCGATCTCGTCCAGGTGGGCGGTGGGGCGGCGGGACAGCACGCCGACGGCGGCTTCCAGAACGGTGTCGCGGTCGGTGGCCATGCAACGAGTCTAGGGCAAGTGAGACATCCGTGTCTCACTTTTACCGCGGGGATCTCAACTGCGATGTCGGCGACCAGCCGAGGGGCAGCAAAAAACCGGGGGCGGCGGGTGCCGTCCCCGGTCGGGGTGGAGGTGGGCCGAAACGGCCCGCTCCGCTGCGCTCAGCTCTGGTTGTAGAACCCGGTGTCGTCGATCGGCCGGTCGATCACCATCACCTCGACGTCCGCCGGGGTGAGCAGGAACACCCGGCGGGCGATCCGCTCGATGCCGCCCCGGGTGCCGAAGATCAGCCCGGAGGCGAAGTCGACCATGCGCTTGGCCTCGGCCTCGTCCATCTCGGTGAGGTCCATCACCACGGGGATGGAGGCCCGGATGTGCTCACCGACCGTACGGGCCGCCTCGAAGCCCGTCGGCCGCAGGGAGACGATCTTCGCGGGCGCGGGGACGGCCGGCACCGTCTCCTGATCCACCCACTCGTCGTCGTACACCGCGGCCGGGTAGTTCCCGGAGGGCATCAGCCACCCGTTGTGGTGCTCGTCGCGAAGTGCTCCCATGCCGCGCCTCCCTGCCTCGTCCCGTCTGGTCCCCCGGGGGTGAGTGTCCTTCTTGACACGTCATCCACTCGACGGAACTGTCCGAGTATCGCACTGTTCACCGGTCCCGTGCCCGTTCGCGGCCCCCGTAAGAGTCGTGCCGTGCCGGAAACCCGGGCGGACCCGGGCAAAGAGAGCGACGCGGCACAGCGCCGTACGGTTGCGCGCGTAGACCATATCGGTAGCGGTCACCGCCCAATTGACCTTCTGTCAACAATGCGGAAACGATTTCACTCGCCGGTCGAACCGTCCACCAGTTCGCGCAACAAATCCGCGTGACCGTTGTGTCGCGCGTACTCCTCGATCATGTGGACCAGGATCCAGCGGAGCGTCACCTCCTGGCCGTGGCGCGGCCGCTTGCCGACGGTGTCCAGCGGCAGACCGGCCGCGGCCCGGCGGGCGGCCTCGATCTCGGCGCGCCAGGTGGCGAAGTCCGCCGCGACGTCGGCGGTGGCCACGTTGTCGAAGTCGCCGTCCGGGTCCGCCTCGGTCCAGTAGTGGCCGGTGGCGACCTCCGCGCCCAGCAGGACGCCCTGGAACCAGTGCCGTTCCACCTCGGCCATGTGCCGGACCAGGCCGAGCAGCGAGAGCGAGGACGGCGGGACGGAGCGCAGCCGCAGCTGGTCGTCGGTCAGGCCCGCGCATTTCAGGGCGAGCGTGCTGCGGTGGTAGTCGAGCCAGGAGGTGAGCATGGCGGCCTCGTCGGCGGCCATCGGCGGGTCCACCCGCGGGGTGAGTTCGGTCATGCCGACATCCTGGTCGCCGACGGCCCGCCGGTGCGAGCGAATTGTCGGCCGGCGGGTGGGGGAGGGCGACGGAATCGGGCGGGACGGTGTCGGCCTGCTGCCCTGCGGCACGGGCTCGTTGGTGGATTTTCCGCCGACATCACCCCGGGCCGTTGACCGCCGGGCCTCCCGGCCGATTGGCTCGGTCGAGAGCCCGCCGCCGGGAGGGAGCCCGGCCGGGCGAACAGAGGGGACTGAGCTCATGACCCGTACCACTCGGAACACCCGGGCCATCCGGGCCACCCGGACCATCCGTGACCGCCGGCTGCTGGGCGCCGGCAGCGTGCTGGCGGCCGCCGTCGCACTCGCCGTCACCGCCGCCCCCGCCCAGGCCGACCCGGCGCTGCGCGGCACCGTCCGGATCAGCACCGGGGTGAACGGCGCCGACCCCGACGACCAGTCCTGGAGCCAGGGCGTCAGCGCGGACGGCCGCTACGCCCTGTTCACCTCCTGGGCCAAGAACCTGGTGCCCCAGCCCACCGTGGGCGGGCGCGACGCCTACGTACGGGACCTGCGCACCGGCCGCACCGAGCGGGTCAACCTCTCCGACGCGGGCGAGGCGCTGAACGGCTGGACCGACCAGGCCGCGATCAACGCCGACGGCCGCTACGTCGCCTTCGAGAGCAACGCCGACAACGTGGTGCCCGGCATGCAGGTCAAGGGCCGCACCGAGGTGTACCTCCGGGACCGCAGGACCGGCCGCACCGAGCTGGTCAGCGGCGGGCTCACGGCCACCGACACCGACCAGTTCCACGCCTCCTACGCGCCGCAGATCAGCGCCGACGGCCGGTACGTGGTCTACGTGTCCTCCCGGACGGACCTCGACCCGACCGTGGTGGACCCCGCACCCGGGGCCCTGCCCGGGGCCGCGTCCGCGCCCTCGCTGGCCAGGCCGTACACCTGGAAGATCAACGTCTACCTCACCGACCGCCGCACCCACACCACCCGGCTGATCTCCCGGGACACGGCCGGCAAGCCGGGGGAGAGCACCTCCTTCCGCCCGACCATCAGCGCGAACGGACGCACCATCGGCTTCGGCTCGCTCTCCGAGCTGCTGCCGGCCGGGCCGACCCCCGCCCCGGCGGCCCCCACCGCCCCCGGCGTGGCGCCGGAGCTGGCCCTGGCCCGGCCGACCACCGCCGTCTACTACACCTGGGACGCGGCCTCCGGGAGGCTCACGCCCGCCAGCTACGACACCGACGGCAAGCTCGCCGACGCGGACTTCGACGCCACCGTCAGCCCGGACGGCCGGTACGCCGTCTACTCCCTGCCCGAGCCCGGCGGTTCCACCGGCGGCCACCGGTACCACACCGTGCTGCACGTGCGGGACCTGCGGACGGGCGCCGTGCGGAAGGTGAGCGGCGGCCTGCCCGGGACCACCTCGGTCGGCTCCTCCGGGCACGGCTCGATCACCGCCGACAACCGCTGGCTCTACTTCGACTCCGCCGCCGACAACCTGGTGCCGGGCCCCCAACACCCGGGCTGGGACGTCTACCGCCAGGACCTGCGCACCGGCCGCACCGAGCGGGTCACCACCGCGCCGGACGGCTCGCCCGGCAACGGCTCGTCCAACGCCCCGTTCGTGTCCGCCGCCGGGAACACCCTGGTGTTCGACTCGACCAGCGGCAACCTGGTCCCCGGCACCGACGCCCCGGCGGCCGAGGCCCACCAGGCCTTCGCCCGGCCCACCGGCACCCGGGCAGGCGACGGCGACGACCAGGGCGAGGACCAGGACGACTGACCGGGACGGCTGACCGGTTCGCCGCGGGCGGGGGCGCTCCCCGCTCGCGGCGCGGGTCAGGTCGTACGGGCCGGAACGTCCGTGGCGGCGTCATAGGTGGCGCGGGCGGCGGTGATGTCGGTTCGGTGGCGTTCTGCCCAGCTGACGAGCCCGGCGAGGGTTGCGTGGAGTTCGCGGGCCATGGGGGTGAGGCTGTACTCCACCTTGGGCGGCACCGTGGGGTAGACGGTGCGGACGAGCAGGCCGTCGCGTTCCAGCTTGCGCAGGTTCAAGGTGAGCATGCGTCGGCTGATGCCCGTGATGGTGCGTTCCAACTCGGTGAACCGGACCGGTCCGTGTGCGGCGGCAACGAGGATCCCGATGCTCCACTTGCCCGCCACGTGATCCAGGACCTCAGTGATCGGGCACGCCTCGTTGCTGACCTGGTCGGACACATCGGTGTAACTGCGTGACATGAAAGTGCCTCCTTCCGCTGCGCGTCATGGTTACAGAGGATGACTGCTGTAACAAATCGTGCACCATTGGAAGGGATTCCCGTGCGGAGAACCAACTCATCAGCCCAGACGTCTCGTTGGTCGGCACTGGCCGTGCTCTGTGCCGGGCAGTTGATGGTCATTCTCGACGGGACCGTCGTGAGCGTGGCGCTGCCGTCCATCCAGCAGAGCCTCGGCTTCTCCCCGTCCGGCCTGGCCTGGGTGGTCAACGCCTACCTGGTCCCCTTCGGCGGCCTGCTGCTGCTCGCCGGACGGCTCGGCGACCTCGTCGGGCGCAAGCGCGTCTTCATCGCCGGCCTGGGCCTCTTCACGGCCGCCTCGCTGCTGTGCGGTGTGTCCCAGGCCCCGGCCGTGCTGCTCGCCTCCCGGTTCGTCCAGGGCATCGGCGGCGCGGTGACCTCCGCTGTCACGCTCGGCATGGTCGTGACCCTGTTCCCGCAGCCGAAGGAGCGGGCCAAGGCCATCGGCGTCTACAGCTTCGTCCAGTCCGCCGGCGGCTCGCTGGGCCTCCTCGCCGGCGGTGCCCTGACACAGACCATCAGCTGGCACTGGATCTTCTTCGTCAACGTCCCGATCGGCATCGTGGCCGTACTGGCGGCTCGGCGCGTGCTCACGCCCGAGCAGGGGGTCGGCCTCCGCAGGGGGACCGACGTCGTGGGCGCGCTCCTGGTCACCTCCGCGCTGATGCTCGGCGTCTACACGATCGTCGAGACCGCAGGCCACGGCTGGACCTCCCCGCACACGCTGAGCTTCGGCGCCGTGGCACTCGCCCTGCTCCTGGCGTTCGTCGCCCGCCAGGCGAAGGCTCCCCACCCGCTGCTGCCGCTGCGTGTGTTCCGCTCGCGCAATGTCTCGGGGGCGATGGGCATCCAGGCCCTCATGGTGGCCGGGATGTTCAGCTTCCAGTTCCTGTGCGTCCTCTACCTGCAGAAGGTGCTCGGCTTCGACGAGATGCACACCGGCCTGGGCATCTTCCCGGTCTCGGTCTCGATCGGCGCCCTGTCCCTCGGTCTCTCGCCGAAGCTGATCGCGCGCTTCGGTCCCCGTGCCGTACTCCTTCCGGGGCTCGCGCTGATCGCGGTGGGTCTCGCCACGCTCGGCCGTGTACCGGCGGGCGGGAGCTATGCCGTGGACGTCCTGCCGGCGCTGCTGCCGCTCGGCACCGGCTTCGGCCTCGCGATGCCGGCGCTGGCCACCCTCGCGATGTCAGCGGCCACACCCGAGGACTCGGGGATCGCCTCCGGCATGTTCAACACCATGCAGCAGATCGGCGCCGCCTTCGGCCTCGCGGTCCTCAGCACGCTCGCCAACGCGCATACGGATGCCCTGCTGGGCGAAGGAGCAAGCACCGCCTCGGCACTCACGGGCGGCTACCAGCTCGCCTTCCGTATCGGCTCCTGCCTCGTGGCCGTCTCCCTCCTCCTCGCCGCGGCCCTGCTGCGATCCCCCGCCCCGGCGCAACGTCCGACGGCGGTCGAGGAGACGCCGCTCGCCGAGAACGCCGCTCACTGACCAGGCGGCGACGCCGCCCTGGGCCGCGTCCGCGTGGCCCCGCTACCGTTGGCCCAACTGCCCCCGAGGCCCACGCATCCGGTGACCTATGGGGGGACGCTCCTACCGGAGAAGGGGTCAGTCGGTACGCGCGCGACGGCGGGCGGCGTACGCCCGCCAGGCGCCGACCAGGCTGCCGAGCACCAGCAGGGCGATCACCCCGGCCGAGACCAGGAAGGCCGCCGAGCCGGGCTGGTCCGCGCTGGCGGCGGCGGTCACGTAGACGGCGGTGGTCGGCACCACGCCGATCGCGGTGGCGAGGAGGAACGGGAGGAAGCGGACCCCGGAGAAGGCGGCGCCGTAGTTCCCGGCCTGGAAGGGCAGGCCGGGGAGCAGCCGCAGCACCAGGACGCTGCGGAAACCCTGGTCGGTGAAGCGCTGGTCGAGGGCGCCGAGCACCTTGCCGCGCAGGTACGGCTTGAGGGCCTCCCGGCCCAGGCCCCGGCCGAGGCCGAAGGCCAGGGCGGCGCCCAGGGTGGTGCCGAGCACGGCGAGCAGCACGCCCTGCTGGATGCCCAGCAGCAGGCCGGCCACGGCGTTCAGCGCGGGGCGCGGGACGAAGGCGAGGGTGCCGACGGCGTAGACCAGGGTGAACAGCGGGGCGAACCAGTAGCCGGGCAGCCGGTCCGCCAGGCCGCCGGAGAGCAGGTCCGTCGGGCTCCACAGCAGCAGCGACCCGGCGCACGCCCCCAGCAGGACCACCAGCAGGCCGAACCGCCACCAGGCCGAGCGGCCTGAGGCCCGCTCGGTGGCCTCGGCGGGTTCGACCGGGTCGGCGGGAGTGACGGAGTCGGCGGACGTGGTCAAGGCTGCGGGCACGCGCCGAGCCTAACCGGTCCCGGCCACGGGCCGGCCCGGGGTGCGCGGAGCGGTCCGCCGGTGGATCGGCCCGCCCGGGGCGTACCAGCCCGCCTTCTTCCGCACGGCCGCGCTCGGGTCCCCGGCGCGGGCCGCCGCCAGGGCCTCGGCGGCGCGGGCGTCGGTGTGGACGAACTTGCCGACCAGTTCGGCGGCCCGCGCCCGGACCCGGGGGTCGGGGTCGTCGGCGAGGTGGCGGAGGGCGGGTGCGAGGACCAGGCCCGCGCCCGGTGCGCAGGCGTCGTCCTTGCAGCGGTCGCAGGCCAGGGCGTGGAACGCGGCGATCCTGACCTCGGCGTCCGGGTCGTCGGCCATGGTGATCAGCCGGCCCATGGAGTCGGTGTCGACGAGGTGGTCCAGGAGCCGGCAGCAGCCCTCCCGGACGGCCGCGCGCTCGTCGGCCAGGCCGGCCCGAATGGCATCGAGCGCGTCCGCCCCGCGCCGGAGCAGCTCCTGGTACGCGGCCACGGCGCGCTGTGGATCGCCCAGGCAGGCGACCAGGGCTTCGTTGTCAGTTCTCACGAATCCGAGCACGGCCCCAGTGTCGGCCCGCAAGACCCGCCCGGGCAAAGGGATTTCGCCCCGGTACGGCGGACCGCCGGGCGCTGGAGTGCGCCCGGTGGTCGGAGGTCGGAGGTCGGCGGCATGGGCGGGGAATTCCCTGGGGAATCCCCGTCACAGCGTGGAGAGGTCCTTTCCGGAGGCATTCTCCGGCGACCCCGCGGTCACGTTCTCCCCGGCGGAATTCGGCTCGGCCCGGCGCAGGGCGCCGGCGCTCAGCAGGAGGGCGAAGGCGAGCAGGGTGACCAGGCCGAAGGAGACGGTCAGGGAGGTGGCCTGGGCGAGGGCGCCGATGACGGCGGGGGCGATCAGGCCGGAGGTGTAGGTGACGGTGGCGACGCCCGCGATGGCCTGGCTGGGGTTGGTGCCGATCCGGCCGGCGGCCGCGAAGGCGAGCGGGACGATCACCGCGACGCCGATGCCGATCAGGGCGAAGCCCGGGACGGCCATCGCCGGGGTGTCGGCGGCCACCACCAGCACGCCGCCGAGGGTGGCGACGGCCCCGCTCAGGCGGCTGGTGCGGACGGCGCCGAGGCGGCGGACCACCGCGTCGCCGGCCAGGCGGCTGACCGCCATGGTGAACGCGAAGGCGGTGTACGAGGCGGCGGCCACGGTGGCCGAGGCGCCGGTGACGTCCTTGAGGTAGACGCCGCTCCAGTCCATCGAGGCGCCCTCGCCGAACACCGCGCAGAAGCCGACCAGGCCGATCACCAGCGAGCTGCGCGGCGGCAGCGCGAAGCGCGGCGGGGCCTCGGCCTCCGCGGGGGAGCGGAGGTCGGGCAGTCCGCGGCAGACCGGCTGGGCGAGGGCGAGCAGCACCACGGCGGTGACGGCCAGCTGGAGCCGGGCGTCCAGGGCGAGGTGGGCGGCCAGGATGCCGAAGCCGGAGGCCACCAGGCCGCCCGCGCTCCACATCCCGTGCAGTCCGGACATGATCGACCGGCCGAGGCGCTGCTCGATCTCCACGCCCTGGGCGTTCATCGCGACGTCCGCCGTGCCGGCCGTGGCGCCGTACAGCAGCAGCACCGCGCACAGTACGGGCAGCGAGGGGGCGAGCGCGGGCAGGGTGAGGGCCAGGCACCAGAGCGAGAGCAGTCCGCGGACCGCCGCCCGGCCGCCGTAGCGGTGGACGACGCGCCCGGCCAGCGGCATCGCGAGGGAGGAGCCGACGGCGGGCATCACCAGGGCGAGGCCGAGCTGCCCGGGGGAGAGGTCCAGGTGGTCCTGGATCCACGGGATGCGGGTGACGAAGGTGCCGCCGACGGCGCCGTGCACGCCGAAGACCAGCGCGATGCTCCGGCGGGCGCGGCGTGGTTCGGCGAGTGGTTCGAGGGTCGTGACGGTCATGCTGCGTTCCCTCCCGGTCCTGGTGGTCGATAAACTATCAGGAAGGGACCCTGATAGAAACACTCTGGAAGGATGATCCGCCATGACCACCGCGCGTACGGCCACGCCGAGCACCGCCCGGGCGATCAACGACCGGTTGGCGCTCAACCTCCTGCTCGAACAGGGCCCCCTGACCGCGACCGAGCTGCGCGACCTCACCGGCCTCTCCCGGCCGACCGTCGCCGACCTGCTCGACCGCCTCCAGCGCACCGGCCTGGTTGCCGTCGTCGGCGAACGCGGCGAGCAGCGGCGCGGCCCCAACGCGCGGCTCTACGCGCTGGTCACCTCCCGCGCCCACATCGCCGCCTTCGACGTCCGCGAGGGCGGCGTCAGCCTGGTCGTCGCCGACCTCGCCGGGCACACCCTCGGCACCGCCGAGATCCCCGTCGACGGCGACGCGCCCCCGGGCACCGCCGCGGCGATCGTCCGCACTCTGCGGGAGACCGCGCGCGGCGCCGGCGTCGAGCGGCTGCACACCGTCGCCGTCGGCGCCCCCGGCCTGGTCGACCCCGCCACCGGCCGGCTGCACAGCACCGGCCAGCTTCCCCGCTGGCACGCCGAACTCCTCGCCGCACTACGGGAGTTGCCCGACACCGAGGTGATCCTGGAGAACGAGGTCAACCTGGCCGGCCGGGCCGAGTACCGGGTCGGCGCCGCCCGAGACCGCGACACCTTCGTGCTGATGTGGCTCGGCCACAGCGTCGGCGCCGCCGTCATCCTCGACGGGCGGCTGCGCCGCGGCTTCTCCGGCGGCACCGGCGAGATCTGCTTCCTGCCCGTCCCCGGCGCCACCGGACTGCCCAGCGCCGACAGCTGCGAGGGCGGCTTCCACGGCCTGGTCGGCAGCGCCGCCCTGTGCGCGCTGGCCCGCGCCCACGGGTTGTCCGCCGACCCGGCCGACGACGCGGCCGCCGCCGAGGCCGTGGTGCGCGCCGCCCTGGCCGGCGGGGCGGCGGGTGCGGCCTTCCTGGACGAGCTGGCCGAACGGATCGCGCTCGGCGCGGCCAGCGTCTGCGTGGTGCTCGACCCCGGCTGCGTGGTGCTCGGCGGTGAGATCGGCCGGGCCGGCGGCGCCGAACTGGCCGGCCGGGTGGAGCGGTGCCTCGCCGGGCTCTCCCCGCTGCGCACCGAGGTGCGGGCCGGCACGGCGGGCGGCGGTGCCGTGCTCGCCGGGGCGGTGCTCACCGCCGGGGACGCCGTACGGCGGGACCTCTTCGGCGAGGCGTAGCCCTGTTTTCCGTCCGCGTCCTCGGTACGGCAGGATGGCCGCCGGGGGCGCGTAACAGTCCACCGGGGGCGCGTACCCCGCCGCTCGAACCACCGTCAGGAGTCGTACATGGGTCAGCCCGAGGTGCCGGTCAACCCGTACCGGATCGGCGAGGCGGCCGCGCTGCTCGGCGTCAGCGCGGACACCATGCGGCGCTGGGTGGATGCCGGGAGGCTCGCCGCGGTGCGGGACGAGCACGGGCACCGGATCATCCCCGGCGCCGAACTCGCCGCCTTCGCCCGGGAGCTGGCCGAGCCGGAGAACGCCGAGGCCGAGGGGCGCCCCTCCTCGGCGCGCAACCGCTTCCCCGGGATCGTCACCGAGGTGCGGCTCGGCGACGTGGCCGCCCAGGTGGAGGTGCAGGCCGGGCCGTTCCGGGTGGTGTCGCTGATCAGCCGGGACTCGGCGGAGGAGCTGAACCTCGTCCCGGGAGCACCCGCGACGGCGGTCATCAAGTCGACCAATGTGATGATCGAACGGCGCTAGCTGCGGTCTGCCGACGAGACCTCGAACCCTCGGACTCTCGAACCCTCGGACTCTCGAACCCTCGGACCCTCGAACGAAAGGCCCGGATGAACCGCCCGAACCTGCCGACCACCCAGGCCGCCGTGCTGGCGATCGAGGCGGTCGCCGCCCGGCACGGCCGCACCGTCCGCGCCCAGCACGACATCGGCAGCGACCGGACCTTCGCCGGGCTGGTCGGCCAGGACGGCGAACCGGGCGCCATCCCGCACGAGGCCCTGCTGGAGTTCGACGGCAGCCCGCGCACCGCCGTGCGGCTGTTCATCCACGACGAGGCCGCCGTCACCGTCGAGGGCATCGCCTTCGACGTCCCGCGCGACAGCGTCCCGGCCTTCCTGAACTCGGTCTGGTCCGGCCTGGTGCACGTCAAGGTCCGCACCTTCCCGCCGTCCAGCACACTGATCGTCACCGTCCCCGGGGAACCCGGCTACCGCGAGGCCCTCGGCGTCCACGACCTGACCCCCTGGCTTTCTGGAAAGATCCGATGAACATCCCCGCCGCCTCCGCCGCCGTTCCCGCCCCCGCCGACCGCCGGCCGGTGCTCGCCGTCGCCCACCGCGGCGACCCGTACCGCCACCGCGAGAACACCCTGCCCTCGGTGGAGGCCGCACTCGCCGCCGGGGCCGACGCCGTCGAGGTGGACGTCCAGCTCACCCGCGACCGGGTGCCCGTGCTGCTGCACGACACCACCCTGGAGCGCCTCTGGGGCGACCCGCGCTCGATCGGCCGGGTCACCACCGAGCAACTCGCCGAGCTGCGCCAGGGCGACCTGGCCGTCCCCACCCTCGCCGAGGCGATCAAGGCCGTCGCCGCGGCCGACGGCCCCCGACTGCTCATCGACCTCGACGAGCCCGGCCCCGCCGCCGCCACCTGGTCCGTCGTCACCGGACAGGGCGCCGAGGGCCTGGTCGCCTTCTGCGGACCCGCCACCGCGATGCTCGCCGTCCGCGAACTCAGCCCCGACGCCGAGATCGCGCTCACCTGGAAGCAGCCGCGGATGCCCGCCCCCGCCCTCCTGCGCGACCTGCGCCCGCGCTTCCTCAACCCGCCGTTCGGCCTGGTCACCCCCGACTTCGTCCGGGCCGCCGCCGACGAGGGGCTCGCCGTCTCCACCTGGACCGCCGACCTGCGCCGCACCATGCGCCGACTGCGCGACACCGGGGCCGCCTCCATCACCACCAACCGGATCTCCGTGCTGCGCTCGGTCCTGGACGGCCGCCGGTGACGGTGCCCGACCCGCAGGCGTCCGACCCCCAGGCGCCCCGCCCCCGGGTGCTCGGCCCCCGGGCCCTGGGCCGCGCCCTGCTGGCCCGCCAGCACCTGCTCGCCCGCACCGACCGGGCACCCGCCGAGGTCATCCACCACCTCGTCGGACTCCAGGCCCAGGCCGTACCGCAGCCGCCCTACCTCGGGCTGCTCTCCCGGCTCGACGGCTTCACCCCGGACGGGCTGAGCACCCTGCTCGAACAGCGGGCGGCGGTCCGGATCGCGCTCCAGCGCGGCACCATCCACCTGGTCACCGCCCAGGACTGCCTGACCCTGCGCCCGCTGCTCCAGCCCGTCCTCGACCAGGCGCTGCGCACCACCTACGGCCGACGGCTCGCCGGGCTCGACCCGACCGAACTCGCCGCCGAGGCCCGCACGCTGGTCGAGCAGGAACCGCGTACCTTCCAGCAGCTCGGCACGCTGCTGGCCGCCACCCGCCCGGACCGCGACCCGGCCGCGCTGGCCCAGGCCGCCCGCTGCCTGCTGCCGCTGGTCCAGGTGCCGCCGCGCGGGCTGTGGGGGCGCAGCGGCCCGGCCGCCCACACCACCGCCGAGGCCTGGCTGGGCCGCCCGCTGGACCCGGCGCCGCCGCCGGCCGGGGCGGACACGCCGGGCGGCTCGGGTGGCTCGGACGGGCCGGACCGGCCGGACGGGCTGGACGGGCTGGTGCTGCGCTACCTGGCCGCCTTCGGCCCGGCGAGCGCGGCGGACCTGCGGAAGTGGTCCGGCCTCGGCGGCCTCGGCCCGGTGCTGCGGCGGCTCGCGCCGCAGCTGCTCACCTTCCGGGACGAGCAGGACCGGGTGCTGTACGACCTGCCCGGGGCGCCCCGCCCGGACCCGGACGTCCCGGCGCCGGTGCGGCTGGTCGCGCCCTTCGACAACCTGCTGCTCTCGCACGCCGACCGGAGCCGGGTGCTGCCGGAGCAGTACAAGGACCGGGTGATGACCCGCAACGGCCTGGTGCTCGGCACCCTGCTGGTGGACGGGCTGGTCGCCGGGACGTGGCGGTACGAGGGGCCGGAGGCGGGCGTGGTGGTCGAGCCGTTCGTCCGGCTGGCGCGGGCGGACCGCGCGGCGGCGGAGGCCGAGGCGGAGCGGGTGCTGGCCTTCGCTGGCGCGGGCGGAAGGGTGCGGATCGAGGCGGTCGGCGAGGCGGTCGGCGAGGCGTAGAACGGGCGGATCGTCAGATTCTCTGCTGAGCTGGGTCGGGTCCGGACTCGTCGCCGCCGGACCCGATGACGATCCCGGCGGAGGTGGCCGTGTCCGTGGAGCGCCCGTCCGGTGGCCGGCCGGACCACCGAAGGCCGTACCTGATGCTGCCGCCCGCCGTGCGGCAGGCGGCCGCCTGGTCGGTGGCGGTGATCCTGCTGATCACCGTGGGCTCGCTGGTGGTGTTCGCGCTGGTCGAGCTGCGGGCCGCGACCGTGCCGTTCGTCCTGGCACTGTTGGGGGCCTCGCTGCTGTACCCGGTGGTGCCCTGGATGGTCCGGCGGGGCGTCGGTCGGAGCCTGGCGGCCGGGCTGACCTGCGCGCTGCTGGTCGCGGCGGTGGCCGGGGTGATCGTCCTGCTGGTCAACTCCCTGGTTCACAGTGCCCCGCAGATCGCCGGCTCGCTCCCGGCGGCCGGCCGGCGGCTGGCCGAGTGGCTGGGGCCGTTCGGGGCGAAGGTCGAGCACGCGCTGGCCAACGCCAAGGGCGAGACCAACTCGCTGGTCTCGACGCTGACCAACGGCGTGCTGTCCGGCCTCGGCCTGCTCACCCAGCTGATCACCGGCGCGGTGCTGGCCCTGGCCCTGGTGTTCTTCTTCCTGCGGGACGGCCACCGCACCGGCGACAGCATCCGCGCCCACCTGCCCGGGCGCGGCGCCGAGACGGTGGTGGCCTGCGCCGAGCGGGCCTTCGAGGCGATGGCCGGCTTCATGCGCGGCACCACCCTGATCGCCCTGATCGACGCGGGCTTCATCACCGTCGGCCTGCTCGCCCTGGGGGTCCCCGGCGCCCCGGGCCTGGGCGCGCTGGTCTTCATGGGGGCGTACATCCCCTTCGTGGGCGCGTTCCTGTCCGGCACCGTCGCGGTGCTGGTGGCCCTCGCCGACGGCGGCCTGGGTACGGCGCTGTGGGCGCTCGGGGTGGTGCTGACGGTGCAGCTGATCGAGGGCAACATCCTGCAGCCGGTCATCCAGAGCCGGACGGTCGAGCTGCACCCGGCGACCATCATGGTCGCCGTGGTGGCCGGCTCCGGCATCGCGGGCATCATCGGCGCCCTGCTGGCGGTGCCGGTCTGCGCGGCCGGGGTGGGCGTGATCTCGGTGCTACGGGGGCTGGGCACCGACGCCGAGTGAAGTCGGTTGCCCGGGGCGGGGCGGGCGTGCGATCATCACTAACGCGACGCCAGTCGCGATAGTTCGAGAGGGGTACGGGTGGAACTGATCGACGTGGCCGAGGCGGGGGACGGGCCGTACGGGATCACGGTGGGGCCCGACGGCGGCGTGTGGTTCACGCTCGTCCACGCCGGGGAGATCGGGCGGCTGGCACCGGACGGCTCGGTGCGGCGGTTCGGGCTCGGCGCGCCCCGGTGCGGGCCTTCGGTGATCACTGCCGGGCCGGACGGCGCGCTCTGGTACGCCGAGATGAACGTCGGCCGGATCGGACGGATCACGGTGGACGGCGAGGTCTCCTCCTTCGCGCTGTCGAGGACGGACGCCGGGCCGGGCGGGATCGTCACCGGGCCGGACGGGGCGCTCTGGTTCACCGAGGTCAACGCCGACGTGGTCGGACGGATCACCGTGGACGGCGAGGTGACGGAGTACCCGCTGCCCGTGGAGGGGGCGTTCCCGGCGCACATCACCGCCGGGCCGGACGGCGCGCTGTGGTGCGCGCTCAACCAGGCCGACGCGATCGCCCGGGTGAGCACCGACGGCGCGGTGACCGTCCACCCGCTGCCCACCGCCGGCACCGCGCCGGTCGGGATCACCGCCGGCCCGGACGGCGCGCTCTGGTACGTCGGGATCGGCGGCGGGCTGGTCGGGCGGATCACCGTGGACGGGGAGGTGACGGAGTACCCGCTGGCCGACCGGGACGCCAGGCCGCACGCGATCACCGCCGGCCCGGACGGGCGGCTCTGGTTCACCGAGTGGGCCGCCGGCCGGATCGGCGTGCTCACCCCCGACGGGCGGCTCGACGGGTACCCGATCCCCGGCCGGCGCGCGGAGCCGCACGGGATCACCGTCGGCCCGGACGGCGCGGTGTACACGGCGCTGGAGCGCGGACAGCTCGCCCGGCTGACGGGCTGACGGGCTGAACCTGGCCAGGGCCCGGGCGCCGGTCCCGGTCGGGAGGTCCCGGTCCCGGCCGGGAACTCGGGCCCAGCGGCCCCGGGCGGATGGGCCCAACGGCCCTGGGGTGCACGGGTCGTGCGTTCGGATCATGGATCGCCATCCATTCGCACGACGTTCCGAAGGAGCGCGTCCTTGAGCGCCACCCAGGCACCGGGCGACCCGTCCCCACCGCCAACACCCGTGTCGGCAGGGCCGGTTCGGCCCAGCCGGCCCGGCTCGGCCGTGATCAGGCTGCTGACCACCACCGACCACAAGACGATCGGCACCATGTACCTGGTGTCCTCGTTTGCGTTCTTCCTGATCGGCGGCATCCTCGCGCTGGTCATGCGCGCCGAACTCGCCCGGCCCGGCACGCAGATCCTCTCCAACGAGCAGTTCAACCAGGCCTTCACCATGCACGGCTCGGTGATGCTGCTGCTGTTCGCGATGCCGCTGTTCACCGGCTTCGCGAACTGGATCATGCCGCTGCAACTCGGCGCCCCCGACGTGGCGTTCCCGCGCCTGAACATGCTCTCCTACTGGCTGTTCGTGTTCGGCTCGCTGATCGCCGCCGCGGGCTTCGCCACCCCGCAGGGAGCCGCGGACTTCGGCTGGTTCCTCTACGCGCCGCTCTCCGACGCCGTCCACTCGCCGGGCGTCGGCTCCGACATGTGGATCATGGGCGTGACGCTGTCCGGCTTCGGCAGCATCTTCGGCGCGGTCAACTTCATCACCACGATCATCTGCATGCGCGCGCCCGGCCTGACCATGTTCCGGATGTCCATCTTCTGCTGGAACGTGCTGCTCACCTCGGTGCTGGTGCTGCTGGTCTTCCCGGTGCTGGCCGCCGCACTGCTCGCGCTGGAGTGCGACCGCAGGTTCGGCTCGCACGTCTTCGACCCCGCCAACGGCGGGGCGATGCTCTGGCAACACCTGTTCTGGTTCTTCGGGCATCCCGAGGTGTACATCCTGGCGCTGCCCTTCTTCGGGATCGTCTCCGAGGTCATCCCGGTGTTCAGCCGCAAGCCGATGTTCGGCTACGCCGGCCTGATCGCCGCCACGGTGGCCATCGCCGGGCTCTCGGTGACGGTCTGGGCGCACCACATGTACGTGACCGGGCAGGTGCTGCTGCCCTTCTTCTCCTTCATGACCTTCCTGATCGCGGTGCCGACCGGCGTCAAGTTCTTCAACTGGGTCGGCACCATGTGGAAGGGCTCGCTGAGCTTCGAGACGCCGATGCTCTGGACGGTCGGCTTCCTGGTCACCTTCCTCTTCGGCGGGCTGACGGGCGTGCTGCTCGCCGCGCCGCCGATCGACTTCCACGTCTCCGACTCGTACTTCGTCGTCGCCCACTTCCACTACACGCTGTTCGGCACGGTGGTGTACGCGATGTTCGCCGGCTTCCACTTCTGGTGGCCCAAGATGACGGGCCGGAAGCTCGACGAGCGGCTCGGCCGGATCACCTTCTGGACGCTCACCGTCGGCTTCCACACGACCTTCCTGGTGCAGCACTGGCTCGGCGCCCAGGGCATGCCGCGCCGCTACGCCGACTACCTGGCCTCGGACGGGTTCACCACGCTGAACACCGTCTCGACCGTCGGGTCGTTCCTGCTCGGCCTGTCGATCCTGCCGTTCCTCTACAACGTCTGGAAGACCGCCAAGTACGGCGAGAAGGTCAGCTCGGACGATCCCTGGGGCTGGGGCCGCTCGCTGGAGTGGGCCACCTCCTGCCCGCCGCCCCGGCACAACTTCGTCAAGCTGCCCCGGATCCGCTCCGAATCCCCGGCCTTCGACCTCCACCACCCGGACATCGCGGCCCGGGACGTGCTGGTGCACACCGGGAAGCCGGCGTCGTACCTGGGCGACGTGGAGCCGGTGAAGTACGACCGGCCGCTGAGCCGGGCGGAACGGGCCCGGGCCTCGTCCGCCGACGGCTGAGGCCCCGCCTCCTCGAACGCCGTTCCCGCCCGCGCCGCTGCCCCCGGGCGGGCGGGGACGGCACCCCACTCCCCGTCAGCCCCGTCACTCCACGTCAGCCCCGTCGGATCCGTCAGACCCGTCACTCCCCGTGCGACACCGGAAGGCCGGCCCATGACCCACACCGTCCTCGCCATCGGCACCGCCGCGCTCACCGCGAGCGGCTGCGTCTGGTACCTGCCCGCCATCGCCGACCTCCAGGCCGGGGCCGACCGGCCCCGCTCCACCCGGACCGCGGCGGCGGCCTGCGTGCTCTGGTGGGCCGCGCTCGCGCTGGCCGGCGGGCTGCTGCTCGCCTGGCCGGACTGGCGCCCCGCCGCGCAGGTGGCCCTCGCCGGGCTGGCCGGCGGCACGGCCCTACGGGTGCGGGCGCGGTGGGACCGGCGCGGCGAGCGGCAGGAGACCGCGGCCCGCTGGGCCGCGCTCGACTGCGGGCCGGCGCCGCGGAGGGGGCGGACGGCGGCCGTCGCCCTGGCGGGCTGGCTGCTGGTGGGCGCCGCCGTGGCCGTGCTGGGCGCGGTGGCGATCCTGCTCACCGACGGCGGCGGCTCGGCCGCGAAGGCGGCCCTGGCGGCGGTCGGCGGGGCGGGCGTGGTGCTGGCTTTCCTGCTGGCGGGCCTGGGGAACGTCCGGCGCCGGGAGCGCTGAACGGCCGCCCACCGGTGGCTCGTTCACGTTGGGGGTCGAGGTCCGGGGCGGCGCGGGCCTGAGCGGCGACGGGGACGAGGCGGCGACCGGGACGGCGGGCGAATGGGGTCCTTGGGCCCTGGGCCGTCGGCGGGTGGCGGGGGATGATGCGGTGGACCCCGCCGGGAGTGTGCGGGGGTGACGAAGGTGGAAGCACGTGATGGCGACCGAGGCGGAGGGCGTCGGGGCTTCGGCGCCGGTCCGGGTGTTCCTGCTGGACGACCACGAGGTGGTGCGCCGCGGGGTGCACGACCTGCTGGACGGCGAGCCGGACCTGGAGGTGGTCGGGGAGGCCGCGACGGCCGAGCAGGCCCTGGTGCGGGTGCCGGCGCTGCGGCCCGACGTGGCGGTGCTGGACGTCCGGCTGGGGGACGGCGACGGGGTCTCCGTCTGCCGTGAACTGCGGTCCCGGATGCCCGACCTGGCCTGTCTGATGCTGACCTCCTTCGACGACGAGGAGGCGCTGCTGGACGCCGTGATGGCGGGGGCCGCCGGGTACGTGTTGAAGCAGATCAGCGGTACCGACCTGGTCGCCGCCGTCCGTACCGTGGCCTCCGGGCGGTCGATGCTCGACCCCGGCGCGGCGACCCGGCTGCTGAACCGGCTGCGCAGCGACGCCGAGCCCGCCCGGCCGGTGACCGCCGGGCCGGGGCTGACGGCGCGCGAGCAGGAGGTGCTGGCGCTGATCGGCGAGGGCCTGACCAACCGGCAGATCGGTGAGCGGCTCTACCTCGCGGAGAAGACGGTGAAGAACCACGTGTCCCGGCTGCTGGCCAAGCTCGGGGTGGAGCGGCGGGTGCAGGCGGCGCTGATCGCCACCGAGCTGCGGCAGCCGGCCGCCGCCCGGCCGTCGCCGACGCCCTTGCGGCCGTCCCTCCGGTGACCTTCCGCTGACCTTCCGCTGACCTTCCGCTGGCCTTCGGGTGGCCTGCCGGCCGGCGCCCGGCGGCGTGCTGGTCCGGGCGCCCGGGAGCTCAGGCGTAGTCGGGCAGGTCGAAGGCGGTGGCGGCCCGGAAGACCGCGTCCAGCTCGGGGCCGGGCCGGTCGAAGCCGGTCACACCGTCGGCGTCGGCTGCGGCGCCGTCCCCGTAGTGGTCACGGGTCAGGTCGAGGATGGCCTGGTTGGCCGCGACGTGGCCGCGCAGCCGCTGCTCGTAGGCGGGGAAGGCGGTGCGGTGGTCGCCGTCGGCCGCGTGCAGTTCCCCGGCCAGGACGTAGGCGGCGGTCAGCGCCACGCTGGTGCCCTGGCCGGTGAACGGGGAGCAGCAGTACCCGGCGTCGCCGAGCAGCGCGACCCGGTCCTGGGACCAGCGGTCCATCCGGATCTGGGCCACGACGTCGTAGTGGAAGGCCTCGGTCTCCCACATCCCGGCCAGGAAGCGCGGCACCTCCCAGCGCAGGTGGGCGGCGCGCTCGGCGATCAGCTTGCGCTGCTCGGCGCGGTCGCGCGGCAGCATCCGGTCGAGCGGCTCGTCGGTGGCGAAGTCGACGAAGACCCGCAGTTCGGCGTTGTCGCGGACGGTCATCACCAGGCAGCCCCAGCCGTCCTCGGCCTGGTGGACGACCTCCCAGCGGTCGAGGCCGAGGTGGTTGGGGACGCTCCAGCCGGCCACGTAGCAGCCGACGGGGTGCAGGTAGTCGCGCTCCGGGCCGAAGACCAGGCGGCGGGTGTTGGAGTGCAGGCCGTCGGCGCCGACGACCAGGTCGAAGGACCGCTCCTCGCCGTCGCGGAAGCGGACCTGGACGCCCTCGCCGTGCTGGACCAGGGTGTCGATGGTGTCGTCGAAGCGGTACTCGACGCCCGGCCCGGTGGCTCCGGCGATCAGCTCCGCCAGTTCGTCGCGCAGGATCTCCACGTCGGGGCCGCCGACCGGGCCGCCGGTGACTGTCCACTCGGTGGTGCGGCGCAGCTCGCGGCCGTCCCCGTCGACCAGGGACATGCCGCGCAGGCCGGTCCGGCGGGCCCGGACCTCCGCGAGCAGGCCCATCCGGTCGACGACCTCCAGGGCGTTGCCGCGGATGTCCACGGCCTGGCCGCCGCCGCGCAGGGCGGGGGCGCGCTCCACGACGGTGACGCGGAAGCCGTAGCGCTGGAGCCAGTAGGCGAGTGCGGTGCCGGCGATACCGGCGCCGGAGACCAGGACCGAGGCACGGGGCTCGGTTGCGTCGGGGTGCGCCGGGGTGGTGTGCGGAAGGGGGGTGGTCGTCACGGCCGTCGTCACGGTGGGCCTCCGGTGGGTTCGGTGCTGCTGTCGACGACCAGACTGCGCGGCGCCACCCTCAGGACACGGACAGGCCGCTGACAGCACCGGCAGGGCACCGGCGGCCCACCGGCAGGGCACCGGTGGGCCGCCGACAGGGTGCTGACAGCGCGTCGCCTGCCCCCGCTGCTCCCGCTGATCCCGCTACTTCTGCGGCCGCTCGTCCAGGACCTGCTGGAGCTTGCCGGTCCGCGGGTTGGTGACCAGCTCCGAGCGCGGCACCCACTCCACCGTGAGGGGGTGGATGCTGCCGAGGGCGACCTCGGAGGGGTAGAGCGGCAGGGCCCGGTGCACGGCGTCGACCAGCCGGTCGGCGAGGTCGGCGGGCGGCGGCTGGCCGATGTGGCCGAGCCGCAGGATGACCCCGTCGCGGCCGTCCCAACGGCGCTGCACCAGCTGCATCCCGGCGATGTGCCGGTCCGGGTCGGCGGCGACCAGTACGCTGCGGATCTCCTCGGTGGGCAGGGTGACGGTGCCCACCCGGGCGCCCTCGGTGGTGCGGCCGAGCAGGCGGAAGCGGCGGCACTCGCCGTCGACCCAGGCGGCGCGGTCGCCGGTGGGGTAGCGCAGGATCGGCATCAGGGTGCGGAACAGGTTGGTGACCACGACGCGGCCGGGCGTGCCGGGGGTGGTGACGGGCTCGCCGGTGACCTCGTCGAGCAGCTCGACCACCGTTCGGTCGGCGAAGGCCTCGTGCACCCGGACGTCGTCGCCGGGGACGGGCGCGCCGACCAGCCCGGCGTCGTTGGAGGCGTAACCGACCGAGGAGACGGCCGCGTTGGGGAAGGCCCGGGCGAGCAGCGGGCGTAGGTCGGCGAAGAGCAGGTCGCCGCCGAACAGCAGCAGTTCGACGCCGTCGGCGCGTTCGCCGCGGGCGACCAGGTACTCGGCCACGGCGCTGAGCTTCATCGGCTCGCCGGCCAGGACGTGTACGCCGAAGCCGGTGACCAGGTCGGCGATGTAGCCGTCCGGGGCGGCGCCGCCGACGCCGAGGCGCACGTTGTCGACCGGCGCGTGGTGCAGGGCGTTCTCGATGTAGAGGAAGCCGCCGTAGAGCTCGCCGGCGGTGAACAGGTTGGCCACCCGGTGGCCGGGCCGCAGGCCGGCCCGCACCAGGCCGGCGCCGAAGGCGGTGACCGAGTCGGCGTGTTCGGTGCGGGTCCAGGGCGAGAACTTGGGGACGCCGGTGGTGCCGCCGGTCTTGTAGACCCCGGCGTCGGTGAGCGGGCCGGTCAGCACGCGGTTGTTCGGCCAGGTGTTGGCGGCCCAGAAGGCGGTCTGGTCGATCACCGGGAGCTGGTCGAGCCGGTCGGCCGCCTCGGGCAGCTCGCGGTAGAGCTCGGCGTAGAAGGGCGAGTTGGCGCGGGCGAAGCGGATCAGCTCGGCCAGGGGTTTGGCGGGCATGGCGGGACTCCGTGGGTCTGGAAGCGGGCAGCGGGCAGCGGGCAGCGGGCGGGGGCTCAGGCGGTGGTGTCCGGGGGCCGTCCGAGCCAGCCGCGGGCGAGGGCCTGGACGGTGGAGCCGTCCGGGTCGGCGAGCTTGGCGGCCAGGTAGTCGGCGGCCCAGGCGTTGGCGGGCACCCGGAAGGGCGGCCGCGGCTCGCGCAGGGTGCGGAGCACGACCTCGGCGACCTCCCGGGCGGGCTGGCCGGCCGACTCCCAGCCCGCGCCGCCGACCCAGTCGAGGTAGTCGGCGAAGGTGTCCGCGTACGGGCCGGAGGCGGCGTGCAGGGTGGCCCGGTTGACGTCGGGGAAGACGCCGAACCCGGTGTCCGGGACGAAGCCCGGCACCACCACCGAGACCCGGACGCCGTGCGCCGCCGCGACCGGGGCGAGCGCCTCCATGAAGCCCTCGACGGCGAACTTCGCCGCGCAGTACGCCTCGTTGAAGGGCTGGCCGACCACGCCGTGCACGCTGCCGACGGTGACCAGGCGGCCGCCGGCGGCGCGCAGCAGCGGCAGCGCGGCCCGGCTGACGGTGGCGACGCCGAAGAAGTTGACGTCCAGGTTGGCGCGCAGCGCCGCGTCGGTGGACATCTCCAGGGTGGGGTCGGAGTTGGAGACGCCCGCGTTGTTGACGACGGCGTCGAGCCGCCCGTACCGCCGGTGCACGGCGGCCAGGCAGTCGCTGACCGAACCGGGGTCGGTGACGTCCAGCCGCTGGACGTCCAGGGTGACCTTGGCGGCCTCGGCGGCGGCCCGCAGCGGCCCGGCGCGCTCGGGTGCGCGCAGGGTCGCGACGGTGGTGTAGCCGGCCCGGGCGGCGGCGAGGGCGGTGGCCAGGCCGATGCCGGAGGAGGTGCCGGTGATCAGCAGGACCCGGCCGGCGGGGTCCACGGCCTCGGGCCCGTTCACGCGGCGCCCTCCGCCGCCGTGGTCCTGGCGACCGCCGCAGCGCCCTCCGCCTCGGACTTCGCGCGCTCGGCGGCGTCCAGCAGCGGCTGGAGGCCGAGCGCGGGGACGAAGGAGCAGGCCGCCAGCAGGGTGCCGCCGGCCATGGTGAGGCGGGCGGCGTCCAGCACGCCGAGCGGTCCGGTGAGCAGCGAGACGGCAAGGCCGCCGACCAGCGCGGCGAGCGGGATGACGCCCCAGGTGACGGTCCGGAAGGCGGCGTGCATCACGCCCTGGTTGCGCGCGGACATCCGGGACTGCCGGGCGGGGGCGCTGCACACGTTGATGCAGGACATGAAGAAGCCGTAGCAGCCCATGGTCACGGCGATCACCGGGCCGGGCGGCAGCGTGGGCGCGGCGAGCACGCCGAGGCCGACCAGGCAGTGCAGCAGCAGCGACCAGGCCATCGTCCGGCCGAGGCCGAACCGCAGGGAGAGCCGGGGCGCGACCACGGCCCCGAGCAGGGCGCCGAGCGCCGCGACCGACATGGCCGCGCCGAAGACGCCGACCTGGACGCCCAGGCCGCGGTAGGCGAGGACGGGCAGCACGGTGACGTACACCGGTCCGCCGCAGTTGAGCAGCACGGCCGCCAGCACCACCCGGCGCAGCACCGGGTCGGCCCAGTTGAGCCGGAAGCCGCGGGTCAGCCGCTCCCGGATCGAGCCCTCCTCGACGGTCCGCTCGCCCCAGGGGCGCATCCGGCGGAAGCAGGCCGCCGAGACCAGGTAGCTGGCCGCGTCGACCAGCAGGGCGGCCACGCCGAGGGCGCTGTAGAGGGCGGCGGCGACGGACGGCCCGGCGACCTCGGCGACCGAACCGCTGCCCTCCAGCCGGGAGTAGGCGCGGACCATGCCGTCCTTGGGGACGACGGCGGGGACGGCGACCAGGTAGCCGACGTTGAAGAAGATGGTCGCGCCGCTGATGACGGCCACGCAGGCGAACAGCAGCGGGGTGGAGAGCGCGTCCAGGGCGTGGGCGAGCGGGATCGCGGCGACGGCGGCCAGCCGGACCAGGTCGCAGACGAGCATGGTGCGGCGCTTGTCCCAGCGGTCGACCAGCACCCCGGCGACCGGTCCGAGCAGCGGGATGCCGAGGTACTGGGCCATCGCGACCACGCCGACCTGGAGGGCGGAGGCGTGCAGCACGAAGATCATCAGGGTTGGGACGACGAAGACGGTGACCTTGTCGCCGACCAGGCTGACGCTCTGTCCGGCCCAGAACAGGGCGAAGCCGCGCCCGAGCGGCGTGGGCCGGCCCGACTGCTCCGGCCGGGCCCGGGCGGTGTCGGCCGTCAAGACTCCTCCCGGACGACCAGGGCGGCGGTCTTGCCGGTGCGGCCGTTGCAGACCAGTTCGTCCACCGGGCGCACCCGGAAGGAGCCGGGGTCGTGCTGGAAAGCGGTGCCGAGGGTGATGGTGGCGGTGAACAGCTCGGTGCGCAGCCGTTCGACGTCCGGGGCGGGCGCCGGGCCGGCGGCCACCACCAGGAGTTCCACGCCGGTCGCCCGGCCGCCGCGCTCGGTGAGCACCACCTGGGCGCGGGCCACGCCCGGGGTGCGCTCCGCCCGGGCGACCAGCTCGTCCACGTCCAGCCCGAGGCCGCGGACCTGGACGACGCTGTCGCGCCGGCCCAGGACGCGCATGGCGGGCCCCGGGCGCCCGCACGGGCAGCCGGTCAACTCGCCCGCGTCGCCGGTGCGGTAGCGCAGCACCGGGTTGAGCATGGCGGGGTCGAGGGTGGTGAAGTCCAGCAGCCCGTCGTCGGCGGTGTGCACCAGTTGGTGCGGCAGCGGGTGGAAGACGTCGGCCCGGCAGTCCGGGGTGTTGGTCCCCACCACCCAGGTCTCGGTGCTGCCGAACATGCCCCAGCGGCGGGCCCCGGGGGCCACCTCGGCCAGGTCGTCGTCCAGTTGCGGCTGCCAGGCCTCGCCGAGCCAGAGCACCTTGCGCAGCGAGGGCAGCCGGATCCCGGCGGCCCGGGCGTGGGCGAACCAGAGCCGCAGCACGCTGGGGGTGCCGCCGATGGCGGTGACCCGCCGGGCGGCCAGGAACTCCAGCCAGGCGCCGTACTCGTCCTTGGTGACCGAGCCGAGGGCGATGATCCGGCAGCCGGAGAGGTCGGCGAGGGCGGCGGCGAGGAAGTGCGCGCCCCACATCCGGCCGGCGCCCCAGGCGTTGACGAAGACGTCGGTGCGGTCGAGCGGCTGCCAGTGGGCGTGCACGCCGGCCATGTAGAAGCCGGTGGGGGCGTAGCCGATCTTGGGGGCGCCGGTGCTGCCGCCGCTCTGGAACAGCCAGGTGGCGGACCCGTCGGCGGCCGGTTCCAGGTGGGCCAGGGCGGTGTTGAGGTCGTCCCGGGCCAGTGGGGGGAGCTGGGCGAGCCGGTCGAGCGAGCCGGCGTCCAGGTGCTGCGGGTAGCGCCCGGCCAGGGCGGGGACGGCGCGCAGCCGGTCGAGGGTGCGCCGGGCCACGTGCAGCCGGGGCGCGGCGGCCTCGGGGGACAGCGAGAAGGCGGTCATCTGGGGTCCGTCCGGAGGGCAGGGGCGGGGGCGGCGGGGACGAGAACGGGCGAGGGGGCGGTCCGGGGGGCGGGAGCGGTGCGGGGGACGGCGTCGAGGGTGAGCGGGCGGGCGCCGTCGGCGAGCCACCTGGCGTGGCCGTCCCGGTAGGCGGCGAACCGGGCGCGGGTGACGTCCCGTTGCAGGGTGCGGTGCGGGTCGGTGCGGTCCGGGGCGATCACGCCGTCCGGCTCCAGCTCGGAGAACCAGTACCGCTCGCCGTCGTACAGGAAGTCGACGCAGAAGAACGGGATCGGCAGCCGCTCGGCGAACCAGGCGGTGGCGGCGGCGAGTTCGGGCGGCACCGGGGGGAACTCCATGGCCCCGCCGCGGCTGGCGTTGGCGACCGGGGAGCCGGGCTCGGGGGTGCGCTTCATCACCGCGTACGGCCGGCCGTCGACCACGTACACCCGGTAGTCGATGGTGCCGTCGCCCAGGTAGGGCTGGATCACCAGGGTGGTGTCGCCGCCCTGGGCGAGGCTGGCCAGACCGCGGACCTCCTCGGGGTTGCGGGCCAGGTTGATCCCGCCGCCGCCGCACCAGCCGGCCGGTTTGACGATGGCCGGGTAGGTCATCCGCCCGAGTGCGACCTCGTAGCCGTACTTGGCGGTGTCCCGCCCGGTGCCGATCCGCACGGTCGGGATGGTCGGCACGGGGGAGTCGGCCAGGAAGAGCAGGGTGGCCAGCTTGTCGTTGCCGATCAGCGACACCTGCGGGGGGAACGGCAGGTAGAAGCCCGCCTGTTCGAGCACCGCGTAGAGCGCGTACTGGTTGAAGACGTCCATCGACTGGTACGGCAGCGAGTAGAGCGCGGTGATGAAGAGGGTGTCCTCGGGGGTCACCAACTCGTCGTCGACGTACACCCGGGGGCGGCCGGGGCCGGTGGCGTCCACGCTGACGGCGTCCGGGGCGTGCCTGGTCCAGCGCAGGCCGAGGTCGGCGGCGCTCTCGGCGTAGAGGTCCCAGAAGAAGCCGTGCCACATCTCGGCCATCCGGGAGGACTCCCGGTCGGGGAAGATCCAGCACAGCCGGCGCAGCGGGCCGGCTGGGGCGGGGGTGGTCATCGGCCGCTCGCGGGCGGCGAGGTGGGCGATGGGACTCTGGTCGCTCATGGCGGTCTCCGGACGTGGGGAGCCGGGCGCGTGGCCTGGTGGGCGGGCGCCTGGGCGTGGTGAGGGGGTGGTGCGGAATGTGCTGAGGAATGTGCGGCCGGGCCGTGGTGGGAGCGTGACGCGGGTCTCAGCGCGAGGACCTCGGCGGCGAGGGCCTCGGCGGCGAGGGCCTCGGCGCCGTCAACTCGCCGTCCAGGAACGGAATGTCGAGCACGGTGGTCCGCTCACGTCCGACCGGTTGGAGGAACCGGGGGAAGGGGGAAGGAGCCGCTGTGGGCGTCCTTGTCATTGGCAAGTCAGGACGGGTTTCGGCTGCCCGGTCGAACCCGACCTGAGGAGAATGCGGGCCGGTTGTTCCGGCGCCACCGTGGACGGGCGCGCCGGGGGCCCGGGGATATTCGGAGGTTCTGCGGTCGGCTTCGGTAACTCCACTAATCGGATTGCGAGTTGGAGGCGGTCGCCGGTTCTTCCGGAGGCCGCGCCGGGGTACGGTCCCGGGTGCGTGGCCAGGGCGTTCGCCGACTCCGGGAGTCGGCCGTGAGTCAGGGCGGGTCCGCGGTGGACGGTCGCCGGACGGCGGGGATTTCGACGTGCGATATCTCTGAGGACGTCAAGTAGGTCGGGTGCGACCCGGGGTAAATCGTGGATATTTGACATGCCCGCCCCAAATGCGCTGAGAACTGCTCATCCGTGCTCGGCGAACGGCGACTCTACCTTCGAACATGCGTGGCGACAATGGATGTTGAGGGTGTTCTTCCAAGGCCTCGTGGTGAAACTGTGAACTGCTCCCGACCGGGGGCAATCGTTCGGGCAGGGACGGTGCTCGCCTGCCAGGCCGAGGCGCCCGCCGCCCGTCACGTTCGTCCCGCTCAGTGCGGGTCGCCCGCGATCCGCCCGGCCAAGGCCCGTACGGTGGGCGGCAGTTCGCGCAGCCGCAGGGCGAGCAGCGGCAGCGCCAGGCCCAGGTACACCCAGCTGAGGACCAGCCGGGAGGACTCGCCGGGCAGGGCGAACTGGACGGCGAACAGCACCAGCAGCAGGGCGGCCTTCCAGGGCAGGAACCGCAGGTCGAGGAGGAGGACGACGGCGAGGACGGTCTGGGCGGCGGTCAGCAGTACCTCGTCCACCTGGCGTTCGACCAGGGGGAGCGAGGCCGGGCCGCCGCCCAGCAGGTGGGCCAGCGGCAGGCAGCCGATCAGCAGGGTCCACTGGTTGACCTTGCTGGAGAGCAGCGCGCCCAGGCCGTCGTCGCCGCGCAGCCGCCAGGCGAACACCACGGCGACGATCAGCTCGGGGGCCTCGGAGGCCAGCGGGGCGAGCCACTGCACCAGTAGGAAGCGGTCGATGCCCAGCGAGGAGCCGGCGTCCACCAGCGAGGTGGCGAAGGGCTCGGCGCAGGCGAAGACCACGGCCGCGGCCGCCAGGAACACCAGGACGGTGACGGGCCGTCGGCGGGCCCTCGGCAGCAGGGCCAGTCGGGCCGGGACACCGACGAGCTCCTCCTCGTCGGTCTCGCTGCAGCGGCTGATCCGGAACAGGTAGTAGGCGTACCAGGCGATCAGCACCACCGCGAGCAGCCAGGAGATCCGCCGCGTCGCCGGCATCACGAAGGCCACCAGTGCGGCGGCCCCCAGGAACGCGGTGTCGATCCGGCGGTGCTCGCGCAGCACGATCCCGGGGGCGACGCCGCGGCGCCGGGCGGCCAGGTACCCGGCCAGCGCGACCAGCGGCCAGCCGACGCCGACCAGCAGCCGGTTGGCGCCGGTCATGTTGGCGGCCGCGTAGGCGGCGTACTCGGGGCGGGTGCCGGCCGTGTAGGCGAACCAGAGGTCGACGGCGTACTCGGGCAGCACCGCGATGAAGGCCAGCAGGGCGAGCGCCAGCGGCCCGGAGATGTCCGCCCGGGCGGTCTCCGCCGCCCACATCAGCAGCAGCGCCGCCGACAGCACCCCGAGGCCGAACAGCAGCATGGCCGGCACCGGCGAGGGGTGGATCCCGGCCAGCCGCAGCACCACCGCGGGCAGCGCGCCGGCCGCGGCCGCGGCGAGCCGCAGCGCCGTCACCGACCCGCTGGGCGGCGGCGCGGACGGCACCTCGGCGGTGCCCGGGGGCGGGGTGGCGGTCGCGGGTGACTCGTGGGCCATCGGCCGTCCTCGTGCTCGACGCTCGGCGGGGCGCACGGCGGGGGCTCGGCGCAACGCTCGGGGGACGCGAAGCAGGCTAGGGGTGCCCCGGGGTGGTGGCGCTGCTCCGGGGTTGGGCCGCGGCGGAGTTCCCCCGTACGGCGGTGGGCCCGGCGGGTACGGGAGCGGCGGGTACGGGCCGCCGGTCAGGACCCGAGCGGGGCCTCCCACACCAGCCGGGTGCCGCCGCCCGCGTCGTCCGCCGGCCCGTGGGTGAAGGCCCCGCCGACCCGCTCGGCGCGTTCGGCGAGGTTGCGCAGCCCGCTGCGCCGGCCGCCCTCGGGGATGCCCGTGCCGTCGTCCGTGACGGTGAGTACCACCCGCCCGGCCAGGGCCCGCAGGGTGACCTCGACCCGGCCTGCCCGGGCGTGCCGGGCGGCGTTGCTGAGCGCCTCCGCCAGCACGGCGACCACGTGCTCGGCCAGCTCCTGCGGGACGTCGGTGTCCAGCAGCCCCTCCAGGCTGAGCCGGGGTGCGAAGCCGAGCGGCCCCTGGGCCTCGGTGACCACCCGGGTGGCGCGGGCGCGCAGGCCGCGGTCGGGTTCGCTGTGGGCGCGCAGGCCGAAGATGGTCGAACGGATGATCTTGATGGTCTCGTCCAGGTCCGCCACCGCCCGGGCGACCCGGTCGGCGGCGGCCGGGCTCTCGATCAGCCGGGTCGCGCTCTGCAGGGTCATCCCGGTGGCGAAGAGCCGCTGGATGGCCAGGTCGTGCAGGTCCCGGGCGATCCGGTCGCGGTCCTCCAGCAGGTTCAACTGCTCGGCGTCGCGCCGCCGTTCGGCCAGCTCCAGGGCGAGCGCCGCCTGGTCGGCGAAGCCCAGCAGCGGGCCGGTCTCCTCCGGCCCGAAGGCGGGTCGCCCCTGCGCCCGGGCCAGCAGCAGCACGCCCCGCCCGTACCCGGAGCCGGTGCCCAGCGGCACCGCGACGGCCGGACCCAGCCCGTCGAAGCGGCCCGCCGGACCGGCCGGGAAGCGGGTGTCGGCGGCCAGGTCGTCACTGGTGGCCGGGGAGCCGGAGGCGTACGCGGCGCCGGACAGCGTGCCGTCCACCGGCACCGTCACCCCCAGCCGGGCGGCGGGTTCGGCGCCGAGCGCGACCTCCACCGCCAGCTCCTCGGCCCGCTCTCCCGGCCCGGCCAGCGCCACCGAGACGTCCGCCAGCTCGGCCCCGGCGATCTCCCCGGCCCGGCGGGCGATCAGCTCCACCACCTCCAGGCGCGGCGCGCCCGAGAGCAGGCTGCGGGTGATCTCGGTGCTCGCCCGCAGCCAGCGCTGGCGCAGCTGGGCCTCCTCGTACAGCCGGGCGTTGTCGATCGCGACCCCGGCGGCGACCGCGAGGGTGGCGATCACCGCCTCGTCGTCCTCGTCGAAGTCCAGCCCGCCGCGCTTGTCGGTCAGGTAGAGGTTCCCGAACACCTCGCCGTGCACCCGTACCGGCACCCCCAGGAAGGTGTGCATCGGCGGGTGGCCGGCCGGGAAGCCGGCCGAGGCCGGGTGCTCGGACAGCACCGGGCAGCGCAGCGGCCGCGGATGGCGGATCAGCTCGCCGAGGATGCCCCGGCCGGAGGGCGGCGGGCCGATCCCCTCGATCTCCGCCTCGGACAGACCGACCGTCAGGAACTGCGACAGGGTGTGCCCGTCCGGCCCGATCACGCCCAGCGCGCCGTAGCGGGCGTCCACCAGGTCGACGGCGGCCTCCACGATCCGGTGCAGCGCCTGGGCGAGGTCCAGCTCCCGGCCGACCGCGAGGACGGCCTCCAGCAGGCTGTGCACCCGGTTCTGGGTGCCGCGCGCCGCGTCGATCCGCCACTGGAGCTCCTCCAGCAGCTCGTCCAGGCGCAGCCGGGGCATCCGTGCGCCGCCACCCGCCGCGCTGCCGTCCGCTCCGCCCACCGCTGTCCTCCTCCTGCCCGCCCTGGCCCGTCGACCCCCACCGGCCAGGCCGGACCGGGGCCGTCCGACCAGCGGGAACGCTCGGTACGAACCGTAGTGCCCGGGTGTCGGCGCGGTGGCGGCCGGGGTCGCCCGTACTGTTCGCCGGGGGGTCTTTCGTCCTGTGGGCGGGGGGCTTGCGGCCTCTGGCGGCGGACCGTCGGCGGACCACAGGGTGGAAGCAGAGCGGACGGGGCGTCAGTGCGCACCGTCTCCGGTGCCGAGACAGTGGAGGAACCGTCATGACGTCAACCGTGGTGGCCGGAGTCGACGGCTCGCCGGCGAGCACCGCCGCCGCCCAGTGGGCGGCCGAGGAGGCGCGGCGGCGCGGGGCGGCGCTGCGGCTGGTGCACGCCTGGCCGTGGCTGACCGACGGGGTGTCCTCCTACGCCGGGCCCGACGACCTCCCGGCGGCCGCCGAGCGCACCTTGGCCGAGGCCGCGGACGCCGTCCGGCAGCGCCGGCCGGAGCTCGTGGTGGACACCGACACGGTGCTGGACGCCCCGGTGGACGGGCTGGTCGCGGCCGCCGCCGACGCCGAGCTGCTGGTGCTCGGCTCGCGCGGGCGCGGCGGCTTCACCGGGCTGCTGCTCGGCTCGGTCAGCATGGCGGTGGCCGGGCGCAGCGGCACGCCGGTGGTCGTGGTGCGGGAGGCCGGGCCGGGTGCCGAGGGGGCGGGGTCCGGCGAGGTGGTGGTCGGCGTGGACGCCCACGCGCCCGAGGAGGAGGTGCTCGCCTTCGCCTTCCAGGAGGCCGCCCTGCGCGGCGTCGCGGTGCGGGCGGTGCACGGCTGGGACCTGCCGCCGCTGTTCGGCTACGCGGGCGGGGCCGTGCCGGCGGGGGAGGTCGCCCAGCTGGAGGCGCTGGAGGCGAAGCTGCTGTCGCTCGCCCTGGCCGGGCCGCGCGAGCGGCACCCGGGGGTCGAGGTGGTCGAGGACGTCCGGCTGGGCGCCGCGCGCGGCCTGGTGGAGGCCTCCGCCGGGGCCGGGCTGGTGGTCGTGGGCCGGCGCCGCCGCCCGGTCGAGTTCGGCCCCCGGCTCGGCCGGATCGCCCACGCGGCGCTGCACCACGCCGAGGCCCCGGTGGCGGTCGTCCCGCACGGGTGACGGACGACCCGGCGGAGGCGGGGCTTTCGGCACTGGCCCCCGCCGGGGCACGGCGCGCACGCTCGGAAGCAGCGAGGACTCCGCGGTCGAGGTCGTCGACCGACGGACGGTCGTGAGGAGTTGATCGCCATGATGCGCACCCCGGTTCCGACCCCGACGCTCACCCCGGCGGAGCTGCGCCTGCTCGCTGCGGCGGGCGGCGCAGCGCCGTCGCTCCACAACAGCCAACCCTGGCGCTTCGTGCCTACCCCGGACGGCCGCGGGCTCGCCGTCCACGCCGACCCCTCCCGCGCGGTGCCGCTGGCCGACCCGGTCGGCGCGGCGCTGCACATCGCGGTCGGCGCCGCCGTGTTCAACCTGCGGGTGGCCGCCGGGCAGCTCGGCCGCGAGGCGGTGGTCCGGCTGCTCCCGGAGCCCGCCGAGCCCGGCCTGCTGGCCCTGCTCGACCTCTCCGCGCCGGCCCGCGAACGCCTGCCCTTCGGCCGCGACCTCCACCCGGCCGTCGCCGCCCGCCGCTCCAGCCGCGAGCCCTTCGCCCAGCGGGACGTGCCCGAGGCGGTGCTCGGCGAACTGCTCACCGCCGCCGCGGAGGAGGGCGTGGCGGCGGCCGTCCTGGAGGAGGACGGCGTCCGGCGGGTGCTGGCGCTGACCGCCGAGGCGGAGCGTCGTGGCGAGGACGACCCGGCCCGGGTGGCCGAGAGCCGTGCCTGGCTGCGCCCGCCGGGGGAGGCCACCGACGGCATCCCGTACGAGGCGCTCGGCTCCCAGGACCGCGATGCGAGGGTCCCGATGCGCCGGTTCGCGGGCCGCCCGCCGTACGGCACGACCCCCGGAGCAACCCCCGGCGCGCCGCCCGCGCCGCCGGTCGGGCCGGAGCGGCGGTTCGAGGCGCTGCCGCAGCTGGTCACCCTGACCACCCCCGGTGACGGCCCGCTGGACTGGCTGCGCACCGGGCAGGCGCTGGAGCGGGTCTGGTTGCTGGCCACCGCGCACGGGGTGCGGCTGACGGTCTGGCACCAGGCGCTCGAGTGGCCGGACCTCTGCTGGGCGCTGCGCGACCCGGCCGCCGGCCCGGGGCACGTCCAGCTGGTGCTGCGGGTCGGGTACGGCCCGCCCGGTGCGGCGACGCCCCGGCGGGCCGTCGAGGAGACGCTCGGCTGAACGGGCCCGGCCCGGTGCCGGGGAGCGCGCGGGCTTCCCGGCACCGGGCCGGTCGGCTCAGCGCGGCCGGTCCGCCGCCGTGCGGACCTCGGCGGTCAGGTGCAGCGGCGGACTGTGCCGGAAGGTGAGGGTGAAGCCCACCGACTGGCCGGGCCGGAGCGGGGGCGGGGCGGGGATCATCAGGTCGGAGTCCTCGGGGGACATCGCCAGTTCGCCCCGACCGGGGACGGGCAGGGCGGGGGCCGGCTCCCAGCGGCCCGCCGCGCCCTGGTGCAGGTGCCGCTTGAGGGTGATCGTGCCGCCGAACTCCCATTCGGCGCCGGTGAGTTCGTCGGGTACGTCACCCGGGTTGCGGATCGTGAAGAAGGCCGCGGTGGCGGTGGCCGCGCCGGCCGTGGGCAGCAGCACCCAGCCGGGGCCGGCCTCCACCCGGCGGGGGCCGCCGGCGCCGCCGACGGCCGTCCAGCCGCTGAGCAGGGCCAGGGCGAGCGCTGCCGCGCCGACCGGCGGGCCGACGGTCCTCAGCCGGTCGAGCGGCCTGGGTATCCTCACCGCGGACCGCCCTTCGCCCGGCCTGCCGTCCTCGGGGTGCCCGCCCTGCCGCGTCCGGTCGCCAGGCCCCCCGTCGCCAGGCTCCCCGTCGCCCGCCCGCGCCCCGGTTCCCAGGTGCGCAGCCGGAGGCTGTTGCCCACCACCAGCAGCGAACTGAGCGACATCGCCACCGCCGCCAGCATCGGGTTCAGCAGCCCGACGGCCGCCAGCGGGATCAGCACCAGGTTGTAGCCGAAGGCCCAGAGCAGATTGGCCCGGATCGTGGCGAGGGTCTGCCGGGCCAGCCGCACGGCGTCCACCACCGCCTCGATGTCACCGCGCACCAGGGTCAGCCCGGCCGCGCCGATCGCGGCGTCGCTGCCGGAGGCCAGCGCCACCCCGAGGTCGGCCGAGGCGAGCGCGACCGCGTCGTTGACGCCGTCGCCGACCACCGCCACCGTCCGTCCGGCGGCCCGCAGTTCGGCCACCACCTCGGCCTTGCGCTCGGGCGAGGCCGAGTCGTGCACCCGCTCGATGCCCAGCTCGGCGGCCACCGCCCGGGCCGCGCCCGGGCCGTCCCCGGTCAGCAGGACGGCCTCCAGGCCCATCCCGCGCAGCCGGTGGAGGGCCCGCCAGCTGCCGGAGCGCAGGGTGTCACCGACCGCCAGGACGGCCGCGGGCCGGCCGTCCAGCTCCACCAGGACGGCGGTGCGGCCCGCCGCCCCGGCGGCGGTCACCGCCGCGGCGAGCTCCGGGGGCAGCGCGTCGCCGCCGCCGTTGCCGTTGCCGTTGGCGTTGCTGTCGCCGTCCGGCCGGACGGCCCGGACCGGGCGCCCCTCGACGGTGCCGGACACCCCGAGGCCGGTGGTGGCGGCGAAGCCGTCCACCGGGGGCAGCGCCCCGCAGCGCTCCCGGGCGGCGGCCGCGACGGCTCGTCCGATCGGGTGCTCCGAGCGGTGCTCGACCGCGCCCGCCAGCCGCAGAACCTCCGTCTCGGCGCACCCCTCGGCGACCGTCACCGCCGCCAGTTCCATCCGGCCGGTGGTCAGCGTGCCGGTCTTGTCCACCACCACGGTGTCCACCCGGCGCAGGCTCTCCAGCACCTCGGGGCCGCGCACCAGCACGCCCAGTTCGGCGCCGCGCCCGGTCGCGGCCAGCAGCGCCGTCGGGGTGGCCAGGCCCAGCGCGCACGGGCAGGCCACCACCAGGACGGCGACCGCCGCCGTGACGGCCGCCTGCGGGGCCGCGCCCGCGCCCAGCCAGAAGCCCAGGACGCAGACCGCCACCGTCAGCACGCAGGGCACGAAGACCCCGGCCACCGCGTCCGCCAGCCGCTGCGCCCGGGCCTTGCCGGCCTGGGCCTCGGCCACCAGGGCGGTGATCCGGGCCAGTTGGGTGTCCGCGCCGACGGCGGTGGCGCGCACCACCAGCGCGCCGCCGACGTTCACCGTCGCCCCGGCCACGGCGTCCCCGGGGCCGACCTCCACCGGCACGCTCTCCCCGGTCAGCAGGCTCAGGTCGAGCGCCGAACCGCCCTCCACCACCACCCCGTCGGTGGCCACCCGCTCGCCCGGCCGCACCACGAACTCCTGCCCGGGCAGCAGCAGTTCGACGGGGATCAGGCGCTCCTCGCCGTCCTCCGCCCGGATGCACACCTGCTTGGCGCCCAGCTCGGCCAGCGCCCGCAGCGCGGAGCCGCTGCGGCGGCGCACCCGGCCCTCCAGCAGCCGCCCGGCCAGCACGAACAGCGGCACCCCGACCGCCGCCTCCAGGTACACGTGCGCCGCGCCGCCGCCGTCGGCGGTCAGCGAGAACGGCATCCGCATGCCCAACTCCCCGGCCCCGCCCAGGAACAGCGCGTAGGCGGACCAGCCGAAGGAGGCCACCACGCCCAGGCTGACCAGGGTGTCCATGGTCGTGGCGGCGTGCCGCAGCCCCTGCAGGGCGCGCCGGTGGAAGCCGGCCGACCCCCAGGTCACCACCGGCACGGCCAGCGCGAAGCAGACCCACTGCCAGGCGTCGAACTGGAGCGCCGGCACCATCGACAGGGCCAGCACCGGGACGGCCAGCAGGGCGGTGACCAGCAGCCGCCGGCGCTCGTCCGGCTCCTCCTCCGGCAAGCCGCCGAGCACCCCGGAGGTCGCCAACTCGGCCGTGTACCCGGCCCGTTCGACGGCCGCGACCAGCTCGTCCACGGACACCCCGGCCGGGTGCAGCACCCGGGCCCGGCCGGTCGCCAGGTTCACCCCGGCCGTCACCCCGTCGATCCGGCCCAGCCGCTTCTCCACCCGGCCCACGCAGGCCGCGCAGGTCATCCCGCCGACCGCCAGATCGGTGGACACCAGCTCCCCGGTGTCCACCCCCGCGACGGGGCTCACCGCATCCCGCCCATGTCGTGCCCGCCCATGCCGGGCGAGGAACCGCCACCCCGGCTCGGCGTCAGCCCCGGAGCCACCGGCCCCGCCTGCCGCCCCACCGCGTACGAGACCACGAACACCACCACCAGCAGCAGGGCGAACCCCACCAGCACACTCAACGGCCGGACTCCCGGCGATTTCGCCTTCACCCCCCAGCTGTCGGACGGCCGGAGCGGTTGGTTCCCGAACCTCCTGGGCCGATCGGGTGGCGTTCGTCACGATCGCCACCGCCCTTCGGGCGTCGTACGATCGTCTGCGTGCCGAGGACCGGCACGGATGACGACATCCGGGGGGATGACGATGCTGACGACGAAGCAGAAGAAGACGCGCGCACTGACCGTGGCGGCCGCGGTGCTGGGGGCCTCGGTGGCGTTCGCCGGGGCGGCGTGGGCGCAGCCGACCGACGGATCGGGCCCGGACGCGCCGATCGGCGGCCCGGGGACGGGCCAGATCCTGCCGCCCACCCCGGACGAGGACACCATGTTCTCGATCCCGGACTGGATCGGGAACGGCGGCGCGGTGACCGCCTCGGCGATCGAGTCGCTGCCGATCGACATCACCGTCGGCTGCCAGGGCGGCGGTTCGGTGCAGGTCCACGTCGGCGGCCTGGCCCCGGCCGACTTCACGGTGCAGTGCCCGGTGGACTCCGTCGGCGTCGGCTCGGTGCAGATCCCCGCCCGTCCCGGCCGGGACTTCCAGTTCACCGTGCACACCTCGGACCCGTCGATCCACTGGGGCATCAACGCCCTCCAGGTCCGCCCGCCGGTCGACTCGCTGACCGGCTGAGCTGCTTCCGCACCCCGGTCCCGGGCCGCACGCTCACCCCGACCGGTCGCCGCCGTGGTGGCGGGTGGCGGTGGCGACCGCGGCGAAGCCGTGGTCGAGCATCTCCGTCTCGTACGAGCGGACGGCGTCGAGCAGGGGCACGTCGGGGAGCAGTCGGGAGGCGAGCAGCCCGGCCTCGTGGAGGGCGACTCCGGCGCTGATCCCGACCGGGTCCATCGGGTGGGCCGCGTCACCGACGAGGGTCACGGGCACCGGCGGCCACGGTTCGGGGCGCTCGGAGGTCTGGATGCCCGCGGGTACCACGTACCCGGGCTCCCCGAGCCGGATCAGCGCGCCCAGGGACGGGTGCCAGTCGGCGACGGCCCGTTCCGCCAGGGCCAGCAGTTCGGCGGCGCCGAGCCGGAAGAACTCCGGCCCGGGGTGCCCGAAGACGGCGGTCGGCGCGGTCATGCCCCACATGACGTAGTCGGCGGCCGGCGGCAGCCCGAACTCGGCCGGGTCGCGGCGGAAGTGCTGCGCGGCCAGGGCGAGTTGCCGGCCGTCCGGGCCGATCACGCCCAGGAAGCCGGCCAGGGCGGCCGGGGGCGTCAGCCGCCGGACGGGGTCGGTCAGCGGGGTGCGGCCGTAGATGATCCGGCTGTCCCGCACGGTGACCCGGAAGTCCGGCAGCAGCTGGCGCCGGACGGCGGAGCCGGCCCCGTCCGCGGCCACCAGCAGGTCGCCCTCGGCGGTGGTGCCGTCGGTGAGCAGGACCCGTACGGTGCCGTCCGCCGGCAGCTCGTAGCGGGCGAAGCCCGCGCCGAAGCGGGTCGCTCCGGCCAGGCCCCGCAGCATGATCCGGCGCAGCGTGAGCCGGTCGACGGTGATGCCCGCGGCGTCCGGGGGCAGCTCGATCTCGGTGACCTCCCACAGGTCGGGGCCGGTCATGCTGACCCCGGCGGTGGCGGCGCAGGCGATCCGGCCGCCCTCGGACTGCTGATGTACCGCGCCCACCAACTCGCCCGCGCCAAGGCCAACCAGGCCGCCCGGCCGACCGGCATCGAGCTGCAGCACGCCGGCGTGCTCACTGCGGTCCGGGACGGAAAGGCGCGCAGCCAGCGGGAGTTGGGCGCGGCGCTCGGCATCGACAAGTCCACCCTGGTGCGAATCGTCGACGACCTGGAGCGCCGGGGCCTGCTGCGGCGCGAACGCACCCCGAACGACCGCCGGGCCTACGGGATCCGGATCACGGAGGAGGGCGAGCGGAGCCTGCGGGAAGCGGGAGAGCTGTTCCGCGGCGCCATGGCGGAACTCCTGGTGGTCCTGGACGCCGAGCAGCGGGGCCAACTGCACGACCTCCTCAGCCGGTTCGTCGCCCAGGACCGGTAGGCGACGGGACGGCCGCCGGCCCCCGGTTCAGCGCCGGACGCTCCGCGGGCCCGTGACCTCCGCCCCCAACGCGCCCACCCGGGCCCGCAGTTCGCGGTCGGCGGTGACCACCAGGCAGGCCCGTGCCGGATCCCCGGCGCGGGCCTCGCGGACCAGTTCCACGATCCGGTCGTCCCCGCTGCCCGCCGCCGACACCACCCGGACCTCCGGCAGTCCGGTCACGCCCCGGGCCGCGCCCTCGACCACCAGCACCACCTCCAGCGGGCCGGGGTGTTCCGGCACGCCCCGGGCGGCCACGGCGACCAGGGCGTCCCGGAGGCGTTCGGCGGCGCCGCGCCGGTCGCGCCACCAGCCGTCGGGGACCGAGCCGACCACATTGGCGCCGTCCACCACCAGCAGGGGCGGCGGCGCGGCCTCGTCATGTTCCATGGCGGTCAAGCCTGCCACGTCGCAGCCGCGCCCCGGCCCGGCGGTCCGCTCGCGCGAGGGCGCCGCTCAGGAGGGCGCCGTCCGTTAGTCCGTCAGGGTGATCCGGATGCCGATGGTGCCGCGCTCGCCGCGCCGTAGCCGGCTGCCCAGCAGGGTGAGCACGCCGAGCAGCCCGTACTTCTGCCGCAGCAGGGTGCGGTAGGCGGCGGTGCGCTCGGGGGTGAGGAGTTCGGCGGTGGCCGGGTACTGGTCGCCGGTCGGGCGGCCCTTGACGTCACAGGGGCCGACCAGGACGTCGGCCCGGTTGCGGATCCGCTTGACCTTCCAGGAGTCCGCGACGGTCCAGACGCCGAGCGCCTCCCCGTCCCGGACCACCCACACCGGAGTCGGCACCGGCGTGCCGTCCTTCTTGTAGGTGGTGACGAGCAGGTAGTTGCCGGAGGAGAGGCTGACGATCCGGGCGAGCCGGGCCGCGGCGGCGGGGTCGGGCGTGGTCATGGCCGGAAGTCTAGGGGAGCTTTCGCGGGTCAGCCGTCCCGGCGCGGGCGGGTGCCGCGGAGGAGGGCTCGGGCCCGGCGGGTGAGGCGGCGGCCGGATCGGCTGCCGACGCCGGTGGCGCCGATCCGGCCGGTGCCGGTGCGCCCGCCGCTGGGTGTCGGGGCCGTGGGAGCCGTGCGGGCGGCGGCGAGGGCGGCGCGGCGCCGGGCGGAGCCGCGGGCGGTGCCCCAGACGGCGAGCCCGGTGGCGACGGCGGCGCCGGTCCAGAGGGCGGGGGCGAGGACGGAGTCGTTGCCGTCGAGGACGGGGGTGCGGGACCAGGGCGGCAGGTCGGCCTCGCTGTCGGCGGCGGCCTGCGGGGCGCCGCCGGACGGGGCGGCGGGGGCGCCCGGCGCGCCGCCCGCGGCGGTGCCCTTCGGCGCGGCGAGGTCCTCGACCAGCTGCCCGACCGGCTGGACCTTGCCCGCCGCGGCGAAGCCCCAGTCCAGCAGGCTGGCGGCCTCGTCGTAGACCTTGCCCTGCGCCTCGGGGTGCATCACGGTCACCAGCAGGGTGCGGCCGCCGCGTTCGGCGGCGCCGGTGAAGGTGGCGCCCGCGTTGGTGGTGTAGCCGTTCTTGACGCCGATCAGGCCGGGGTACTTGCCGAGCAGCCGGTCGGTGTTGGCGATGTCGAAGGCGGTGCGCTGGCCGGTGGTCTTGTCGAGTCCGCCGGGGAAGCGGGCGGTACGGGTGGCGCAGTAGGACCGGAAGTCGGCGTTGCGCAGCCCGGCGCGGGCGAACAGGGTGAGGTCGTACGCGGAGGAGACCTGGCCGTCCATGTCGTAGCCGTCGGGGGAGACCACCTTGGTGTCCAGGGCCTGGAGGGACTGGGCGCGGGCCTGCATCTCCCGGACGGTTTGCTGGACGCCGCCGTTCATGTGGGCCAGGACGTGCACGGCGTCGTTGCCGGAGCTGAGGAAGACGCCCCGCCAGAGGTCCTCGACCCGGTACGGCAGGTTCTCCTTGACGCCGACCAGGCTGCTGCCGACGCCGAGGTCGGCGAGTTCGGCGGTGGTGACCTGGTGCTCCGTGGCGCGGTCGAGCTTGGGCAGCACGGTGTCCGCGAACAGCATCTTGAGGGTGCTGGCCGGGGGCATCGGCCGGTGGGCGTCGCGCGCGGCGAGCACCTCGCCGGTGCCGGCGTCGGCGATCAGCCAGGAGCGGCCGGTCAGTTCGGCGGGCAGGGCGGGGGCCCCGGCCAGCGGCGCGACCTGGACGGCCGGGCGGCCGAGCCGCTCGCCGCCGACGGTGGAGGCGGCGTCCTGGGCGAGGGCCGCCGGGGCGCCGACGGCGAGCACCAGGGCGGAGGCGGCGGAGGCGGCCGCGACCCTGGCGACGGTCGGTGGTTTCTGCTGCGGTTTCCGCTGCACACGCTTTGGCTGCACACCGCGAACGTACCGGCGCAGCCGCCGGGCCGCCGTGCCTGCTGCTCCGTCCGGAGGGAGGGCGGGGCGCGACTTTGGTCAACGCCGGTCGCACCGAAAGTCGGTTGGGTGCGGGACCGTGGATTCCTAGGCTCGGGGGCATGAAGACCCTGCTCGGTTACCTCGGTTTCGTCCTGATCCTGGGCGGTGGCACCGGCCTGCTGGCCGACCACCTCGGGGGCTTCCGGCTGTTCGGCTTCGTCCGCTTCCTGGTGCCGGACGGCCACGAGACCGCCGGGTACGCCGTACTGCTGGTGCTCGGCGCCCTGCTGGCGATCCCCGCGGCCCGGCGGGGGTAGCGCCCGGCCCGCCTCCCGGCCCGGCGCCTCAGGCACTCGGGCACTCGGGCAATCGGGCGCACTCAGGCGCCGGTGCCCGCGGCCACTCCGTCGAGCAGGACGGCCAGGCCGGTGCGGAAGGCGTCCCGGTCCTCGTCCCCGGGGGCGGCGCCGGCCGCGCTCTGGAGGGCGGTCAGCAGGGGGAAGCGCCGGGGGAAGTCCGGCGCCAGTTCGGCGAGCCGGGCGGAGCGGGTGCTCCACCACTCCTCGTCCGTGACGCCGGTGGCGGCCGCCGCGCCGCGGGCGTCGGCGGTGGTGGCGGCCGTGCCGCGGACGAACTGCCAGAGCGCCGCGACCGCCCCGCGCAGCCGCCCGGGTGGCAGGCCGGCGGGCTGCAGTGCGGTCAACAGGTGTTCCATGGCGGCGAGTTCGGCCGGGCCGAGGACGGGGCGGGCCTGCGAGACCTGGAGCACCCAGGGGTGGCGCAGGTAGCAGGCGTACAACTCCTCGGCCCAGGCGGTGACGGCGGCCCGCCAGTTGTCGAACTGGGCCGGTCCGGGCGGGAGTTCGGCGGGGAGTTCGGCGAGCACCCGGTCGTGCATCAGGTCGAGCAGTTCGGCCTTGCCGGGCACGTAGGTGTAGAGCGCCATCGCGGTGCGGCCGAGCCGTTCGCCCACGGCGCGCATCGACAGGGCGGCCATTCCCTCGGCGTCGGCCACCGCGATTCCGGCGGACACGATCGCGTCCACACTCAGTCCCGGTTTCGGGCCGCTGCGCCCGGTGCGCGGTTCCCCGGGGTGCCCCCACAGCAGGGCGAGCGAGCGGTGGGCGTCTCCCTGCCCGGCGTAGACGGTCATCCCGACATCTCCTTATGGCGTAAAGTATCCTCGCGAGAGCAACTCTTTATGCCGTAAGTTATCAGGATTCCGTCCAGCGAGGGGTTACGCGATGACTCTGCCCGTCACCTTCATCGAGGTCGTAGCGGTCGACCGGATCACGCCGCGCACCGCCCGGGTCGTCTTCGAGGCGCAGGCCCTGGACGACACCGTGGGCGGCACGCCCGACCAGCAGCTCAAGCTCTGCTTCCCGCGCCCGGGCCGGCGCGAGCCGGCCCTGCCCGCGCAGCAGGACGACCCGATGGGCTGGTACCAGGCCTACCTGGCGATCCCCGAGGCCGACCGCCCGGTGCTGCGCAGCTTCACCCTGCGCCGCAGGCACCCCGGCACCCGGCGGATCGAGATCGACTTCGTGCTGCACGGCGACACCGGCCCGGCCGCCGCCTGGGCGCTGCGGGCCGCGCCGGGGGACCGGCTCGGCATGGTCGGGCCCTCCGCGCTGTACGCCCCGCCGGTCCCGTTCGCCCAGGCCGCGGCGGCGGCCGACTGGGTGCTGCTGGCCGGCGACGAGACCGCCCTGCCGGCCGTGGCGACGCTGCTGGAGGCCCTGCCGGAGGGGGTGCGGGCGTACGCCTGGATCGAGGTCGCGGACCGGGCGGAGCGTCAGGAGCTGGCGACCCGCGCCGAACTGGAGGTGCGCTGGCTGCACCGCGACGGCGCGGCCCCGGGCGCCCTGCTGGCCTCGGCGTTCCGGGGCGGCGTGCTGCCGGCCGGGCGGCCCTTCGCCTGGCTGGGCGGGGAGGCGGGCGCGGTGCGGGCACTGCGCCGCTGCCTGGTGGAGGAGTACGGGGTGCCGAAGTCGGACATCGACTTCACCGGCTACTGGCGCCACCGGCTGACCCAGGACGACGCCCCGACAGCCGAGGACCTGGCGGACGCCCGGGAACGACTGGGGTGAACTCTCCGGCCGCCCCGTCCGTTCTGCTTGCCGGGCATTGTTTGTTTCGAGGGCCGTCGACGGGGAAGAAGAGTCGCGGTGTCGACAAAGAGGCAGCAGGTGGGCGGGGTGGCGATGTTCCGCCAGTGACCGGAGTCCGCCACTGACGTTTTTGTGGCTGCGGAAGCCTGTTTTGACCGTCCCTGACCGGCTCTGATCGGTGAAAAAGGGGCGATGACGGCCGGATTTATACTGTGTATTTTACTTTCTGATGGTCATTTTTACTTTCTGATGGGGTTTTAACCCCTTGTCGTGGTCGTGCCGGATGCGCTGGAATGCGACCGCTGTCGGGACGCGCGGTCCGGAGCAACCACGCGTCCGACCAGGATTCGCGTAGGCTGGATCGTGCAACCTGACGTCTCATCAGACGAAAGGATGTCCATTGATCGGCTGGCGCAAGACCCAGCTAGCAGCCGCCGTCACCGTCACCGCCGCGTCCATGGTCCTGAGCCTCGGGACCATCGCGAGCGCAGCCCCGACCCAGGATCCGCAGAACGCCCAGGCGGCGTCCTCGGACGGGTCGCCGGCACCGGTGATCGTGATCCTGAAGGACCAGATAGCGGACGCCCCGGCCGACCACGGTCACCTCGGCGCCCGTCAGCAGAAGACGGCCAGCGCGCAGAAGCCGCTGCTGGACAAGGTCAAGGCCAACGGCGGCTCCAACGTCAAGAGCTTCGTGGTCGGCAACGCCTTCTCCGCCACGGTCAGCCCGGCGCTGCGCGCCTCGCTGCTGTCCGACCCGGCGGTCGCCGCCGTCGTCCCGGACGCTCAGGTCCAGGTGGCCCCGGTCGCCTCGACCACGGCCAAGAAGGCGGACACCGCGGCCACGGCCTCCGGCAAGTCCGGCGACGCCTCGCAGGCCGTTTCGGGCAGCAACGGCCAGGGCTCCCAGGAGAACGCGACCAACACGGTCTGCCCCTCCGACCCGTCCAAGCCGCTGCTGGAGCCCGAGGGCCTCTACTCGGTCCGGGCCTACAGCGGCAACGGCAACCCCGGCGTGGAGAACCTGGCCACCGGCAAGGGCGTCAAGGTCGCCTACATCGCCGACGCGCTCGACCCGAACAACCCGGACTTCATCCGGGCCGACGGTTCGCACGCCGTGGTCGACCACCAGGACTTCTCGGGTGAGGGCTGGGAGGCGCCGAGCGGTGGCGCCGAGGCCTTCGGCGACGCCTCGGCGGTCATCGCCCAGGGCCGTCAGACCTACGACGTCTCGCAGTTCGTCAACGCCTCGCACCCGCTGCCGGCCGGCTGCAACATCAAGATCCGCGGCCTCGCCCCGGACGCCGACCTGGTCGCCCTCAAGGCCGGCGGCGAGATGATGTCCAACTCGTCGATCCTGCAGTCCATCGACTACGCGGTGCGGGTCGCCCACGTGGACGTGCTGAACGAGTCCTTCGGCGGCAACGTCACCCCGGACAGCGGCGCCCACGACACCATCGCGCTCTTCAACGAGCAGGCCGTCAAGGCCGGTGTCACCGTCGCCGTCTCCACCGGTGACGCCGGCATCAGCGGCACCATCGGCACCCCGGCCACCGACCCGTACGTGATCTCGGTCGGCGCGTCGACGGACAACCAGAACTACCAGCAGACCGGCTACGCGGCCTCCAAGTTCTCCAACAAGACCTGGAGCAACAGCCGGATCTCCGCGCTCTCCTCGGGCGGCTTCACCATGGCCGGCCGCACCCTCGACCTGGTCGCCCCGGGCGAGTCGGACTGGGCGCTGTGCACCGCCGACACCACCAAGTACGCGGACTGCACCAACTTCAACGGCAAGGGCTCGAACATCCAGCCCTTCGGCGGCACCAGCCAGGCCGCCCCGTTCGTCACCGGTGCCGCGGCCCTGGTCATCCAGGCCTACCGCGACACCCACGGCGGCGACTCGCCGTCCCCGGCGCTGGTGAAGAAGTTCCTCACCGGCACCGCCACCGACCTCGGCGTCCCCGCCGAGGAGCAGGGCGCCGGTCTGCTCAACGTCCGGGCCGCCGTCGAGGCCGCCCGCGGCTACGACGACGGCGACGGCACCGACGGTGCCCGCACCGTCGTGGTCAACACCGGCCAGGTCAGCATCTCCGGCACCCCCGGTTCGACCCACACCGCCGACGTCTCCGTCACCAACACCAGTGACGAGCCGCAGTCGGTGAGCGCCACCACCCGCAGCTTCGCCCCGCAGGCCACCAACCAGCAGGTCGTCAAGCTGGACTCGGCCTCGACCGACACCTTCAAGTACGCCACCAACGGTGCCACCTGGGTGCAGAAGCAGGTCAAGTTCACCGTTCCGGCCGGTGCCGACCGCCTCGCGGCGTCGATCGCCTGGCACGGCGGCCCGAACCCGGTCACCAACGGTCCCGTGGTCCGCATGACGCTGCTCGACCCGTCGGGCCGCTTCGAGACCAACACCCGTCCGCAGGGCGGCGCCACCCCGGCCAACTTCGGCCTGGTCGACGTCCCGCACCCGGTGGCCGGTGAGTGGACCGCCATCATGTACACCCCGGCGGGCAAGGCCGGCTACACCGGCGACGTCCAGTTCGGCACCTCCACCCAGCGCGCGGTCCCGGCCGGCGCGGTGAGCCCGAACACCACCGAGCTCAAGCCCGGTGAGACCAAGACCCTCAAGGTCCAGCTCACCACCCCGGCGACCAGCGGTGACAGCAGCGAGGCGGTCCTCGTCTCCAGCTCGAACGGCAACACCACCAGCGTCCCGGTCGTGCTGCGCAGCCTCGTCCCGGTCAAGGACGGCAAGGGCAGCTTCACCGGCACCATCACCGGTGGCAACGGCCGCGGCTCCTCGCCGACGCAGATGTTCGCCTACGGCTTCGACGTCCCGAAGGGCCAGAAGGACCTGCGGGTCGGCGTCACCGTCGGCAAGGACGCCAACCTGTTCATGCAGGGCGCCCTGATCAGCCCGAACGGCACCCCGGTCGACATCGAGGGCAACACGCTGTTCGACGCCCAGGGCAACCTGACCGGCGCCGGCAACGGTGTCTCGGCCACCACGATCAACCCGGCCGAGGGCCACTGGCGCTTCGTCCTGAACGTGCTCGGCCCGGTCAGCGGCCAGCAGCTCGCCCAGGACTTCGCCGGCAGCATCGCGTTCAACCAGAACCAGGCCACCGCGGCCGGTCTGCCGAACGACCCGAAGACGAAGCTGGCGGCCGGCAAGCCGGTCACCGTCAAGGTCGACTACACCAACAACACGGTCGCCACCCAGTCGATCGCGGCCGACGGCCGCCTCGACAAGCGCGTCGACCTGCCGCTCGTCCCGCAGGGTGCCTCGGCCAGCGTCAACCTGCCGCTGAGCCTGACCTCCTCGGTGCCGAGCTTCCTGGTGCCGCCGAGCACCGACCAGCTCAAGGCCGTGGCGGCGTCCTCGACGCCGGCGCAGATCGAGCTGAGCGCCACCACCGCCTCGCCGGACCTCTTCGGTGACCTCAAGAAGGCCCAGGACGGCTCCGCCATCTCGGTCGCCACCTCCAAGGGCAGCGCCGAGCAGCCGATCGTCCCCGGTGCCTGGGGCACCTTCGTCCAGCAGATCGGCCCGTTCGGTCCCGCCGGCGCGCCGAAGGGCACCGCCAACATCAGCGCCACCGCGCACACCCTGGCGTTCGACCCGGCGCTGACCTCCAGCACCGGTGACCCGTACGCCGCCGCGGTGAACGCCACGGCCCCGGCCGCCGCCCCGGTGACCGTCGCCCCCGGCGCCACCGGCTCGCTGCAGGTGACCGTGACCCCGACCGGCCCGAAGGGCAGCACGGTCAAGGGTCTGCTCTACCTGGTGTCCGGCCCGACCTTCGTGCCGACCGCCAACAACAGCCTCGGCACCACCGGTGCGGTGCTCGCGGCGATCCCCTACAGCTACACGGTGAACTGACGCTCAACCAGTTCAGCGCAACAGCCTGAGGCCGAGGCCGTCCCGGAGTTCCGGGGCGGCCTCGGCTGCTTCCGTGCCGCGCCCGGTGCTCCGGGACGTGCCGCGCCCGGTGCTCCCGGGCCGCACCCGGCGGGTGGCGGAACCGCCGGGGTTGGCGGCCGGTGGAGCCGGGCAGGAGGCTCAGGGCTGACCCACCTACCCATCTACCGGAACTGGAGCGGGAGTTGAACGAGGCGATCAAGCACAGCGAGATCGAGGTGAACGGTGTCCGGCTGCACCTCGCGGAACAGGGCGAGGGGCCGCTGGTCCTGCTGCTGCACGGCTTCCCGGAGAGCTGGTACTCCTGGCGCCACCAGTTCACGCCGCTCGCCGCGGCCGGGTACCGGGTGGTCGCCCCCGACCAGCGCGGCTACGCCCGCAGTGCGCAGCCGGCGGCCGTGGACGCGTACACCCTGCTCCACCTGGTCGGCGACGCGACGGCGCTGATCGGCGCGCTGGGCGCCGAGCGGGCCGTGGTGGTCGGGCACGACTGGGGCGCGCCGGTGGCCTGGGCCACCGCCGCCCTGCGACCCGACCTGGTGCGCGGGGTCGCCGGGCTGAGCGTGCCGCCGCTGCCGCTGGGCGGCCCGCCGCCGCTCCCGGCCGCCCGGGAGAACTGGGGCGAGGGCTTCTACCAGATCTACTTCCAGGAGCCCGGCCGGGCCGACGCCGAACTGGCCGCCGACGTCCGGACCAGCCTGCGGCGCATCCTGTGCGGCATCCAGCCCGACGGCCGGCCGCGCCCGTGGATCGTCCCCGAGGGCAAGAAGCTGCTGGACACCGTCCCGGAGCCGGAGCGGCTGCCGGCCTGGCTCACCGAGGCCGACCTCGACGCCTTCGAGGCCGACTACGCGACCCACGGCGAGCGGGCCTTCACCGGCGGCCTCAACTGGTACCGCAACCTGGACCGCAACGCCGAACTGCTGGCCGCCTTCAACGGCGTGACGGTCGACGTGCCCGCGCTGTACATCGCGGGCGAGCAGGACCTGGTCAACGCGATGGTGCCGCCGGAGGCGCTGGCCTACCTGCTGGGCCGGCTGCCCAGGCTGCACCGGCACCTCCGGCTGCCGGACACCGGCCACTGGACCCAGCAGGAGCGCCCGGCCGAGGTCAACGAGGCGCTGCTGGACTTCCTCAAGAGCCTGGACTAGTCGGTGCCCCGTCCGGCCCGGTCGCCGTCGCCCGTACGGGCGGTGACCAGGCCGGACTCGTAGGCGGCGATCACCGCCTGGGCGCGGTCCCGGACGTCGAGCTTGCCGAAGATGCTGGTGATGTAGTTCTTCACGGTGGACTGGCTGATCTCCAGGGCCAGCGAGATCGCGGCGTTGTCGAGGCCGGTGGCGATCAGCCGCCACACCTCGACCTCCCGGGGCGTGAGTTCGCCCGTGGCGACGGCCGGCGGCGGGGTGGCGGCGGCCGGTGCCCGGACGTAGGCCGAGATCAGCCGGGTGAGCAGCCGGGGGGCGACCACCGCCTCCCCGCCGTGCACCGTCCGGATCGCCGCGCCCAGCTCCTCCGGGGAGACGTCCTTGGGGAGGAAGCCGTGGGCACCGGCGCGCAGCGCGGCCACCACGTACTCGTCCATGTCGAAGGTGCTCAGCGCCAGGACCCGGCAGCCGGGCAGTTCCCGGGCCAGCCGCTCGGTCGCGCCGACGCCGTCCAGCACGGGCATCCGGATGTCCATCACCACGACGTCGGGGCGCAGCCGGAGGGCGGCGGCGACGGCCTGTTCGCCGTCCTCGGCCTCGCCGACCACGGTCAGGGACGGGTCGGGGGAGAGGATCAGGGACAGGCCGCGGCGGACCAGCGGCTGGTCGTCCACGAGGAGCACCCGGATCGCGGGAGCGGTTCCGGCGGTGCCGGTGGTGTCAGCGGTGCCGGTGGGACCGGCGGCGGTGCGGTCGGTCATCGCGCCGCCAGCTGCCCGTGCTGGACGGCCGCCTCGGCCGACTCGGCGTCGGTCAGTGGGAGTTCGGCGATCACGGCGAAGCCGCCGCCCGGCTGTGGACCGGTGGTGAGGGTGCCGCCGTGCAGGGCGACCCGCTCGCGCATGCCGAGCAGGCCGTACCCGGTCCGGCCGGTGGGCTCCGGCGGGGGCGCGCCGCCGCCGTCGTCCCGCACCTCGACGGTGACCCGGTCCGGGTGGTAGGCGAGCCGGACGGTGGCCCGGGCGGGGCCGGCGTACTTGCGGGCGTTGGTGAGGCCCTCCTGGACCATCCGGAAGACCGTCAGGCCGAGGGTCGGCGGCAGCGGGCGCGGGGGCCCGTCGACGGTGAACTCGGTCGGCAGCCCGGCCACCCGGGACTCGTCCACCAGCCGGTCCAGCTCCGCCACCCCGGGCTGGGGCAGCGGCGGGGCGGCGTCCGGTTCGTCCCCGGTCCGCAGCACGTTCAGCAACTGGCGCATCTCGCGCAGCGCCAGCCGGCCCGAGGACTCCAGCACGACCAGGGCGTCCCGGACCACCTCCTGGTCCCCGAGGTTGGCGCGGGCGCCGCCGGCCATCAGCTGCATGGTGGTGATGTGGTGGGCCACGATGTCGTGCAGCTCCCGGGCGATCCGGCGGCGTTCGTCGGCCACCGCCCGGTCCGCCAGCAGTCGCCGGTTGGCGGCCACCTCGCGCTGCCAGCGGGCCACCGCCAGACCGGCCGCGCCCACCAGGACGGCGGCCACGGGGTCGGCGAGGAGCTGCGGCCAGATCGGGGCGTCGAAGCGCAGCTGGCTCAGCGTGGTGGTCACCGAGGTCACGACCACGGCGGCCACGGTCACCGGGACGCGCCGGCTCACCCCGACCGAGTACAGCGCGACGATCAGCACCGCGCCGAAGTGCGGGCCCCTCGGGGAGAGCAGGTCGGCCGTCGCCTGGAGCACCAGGACGGCGGCCAGCGCCGGCACCGGGCGGCTGCGCCGGGCCAGCAGCGGCAGGCCGGCCAGGACGACCACGGCGAAGCCCGGCACGGACATGCTGCTGCTGTCGTTCAGCTGGCCGAGGAGCAGGTAGCCGAGCAGGTCCAGGGTGCCGGCCCCGATGGCCACCAGGGCGTCCGTCCGGGTCCAGGGCAGGCGGTCCGTCCAGTCCTCCGGCGGCCCGTCCGTACCCGTGCCCGCCTCGGGGCGCTGACGCCCGTCCATCTGTCTCCTCCCGGCCGACCAGCGCTGACGCCCCATTCTGGCACCGGTCGGCCGGTCCGGTCGTGCTCCTCCGGGCGGAGGAGCAGGGGACCGGACCAGGAGCACGGTCCCGGTCCCGGCCCGGGCGGGGGGAGCGCGGGCCCCCGGGCGGATCCTCCGCTGCCCGGACGCCCCGGCACCCCCGCGGCTGATGGTCTTGGAACAGGCCGGGAACCCCCGGCGCCGAGGCCGACGTTCGCGTCCACCGACCGGAGGAACAGTGATCCGCGCACTGACCGGATTCTCCGCACGACACGCCTGGAAGGTCATCGCCCTGTGGGCGGTGGTGGGCATGGGGCTCGCCGTCCTGAGCCCGATACTGATGGGCCGGGTGACCCAGTCCCAGAGCGGGGAGTTCCTGCCGCGCAGCTACGACTCGGCCGCCGCACTGCGGATCGCCGAGCGGGACTTCGGGGTCAAGCCCGACGCCACCACCGTCACCGTGCTGGTCGCCCGGACCGACGGCAAGGTCCTCACCGCCGACGACCAGCGCAACGTCGAGGCCGGGGCCGCCAAGCTGGCGGAGCGCCGGGTCACCATGCCCCGGAAGGAGGACGAGCCGGCGGCCCTGGTCACCGACCACTCCCAGACGCCCCGGGTCGCCCCCGCCACGGTGGCGCCCGACCGGACCTTCGAACTGCTCACCGTCGAACTGACCGGCAACGCCTCCGACGAGGGCGTCCAGGGCGTCTTCCGGGCCTTCCGGGACCAGGCCCGCGCCCAGTTCGACGGGATCGGCATGCGCACCGGCTACACCGGCGGCCTGGCCCAGCTCTCCGACACCACCGAGGCCAACCGCACCGCCGCGACCGTCGGCAGCGCCCTGCTCACCGGGCTGATCGTGCTGCTCAACGTGCTGGTGTTCCGCAGCGTGCTGGCCGCCGTGCTGCCGCTGCTCGCGGTCGCCGTGATCGGCGGGGCGGCCACCGGCGCCGTCGCCGGTGCGGCCGCCCTCACCGGCCTCAAGCTGGACGCCTCCACCCCGGGCCTGATCTCCGTGGTGCTGCTCGGCATCGGCGTCGACTACCTGCTGTTCCTGCTCTTCCGGTTCCGCGAGCAGCTGCGCGCCCGGCCGGAGCAGCCCGCCCGGCAGGCCGCCGCCGAGGTGTCCGGCCGGGTCGGCACCGCGATCACCTCGGCCGCGCTGACCATCGTCGCGGCCTTCGCCACCCTGGGCGTGGCGAGCTTCGGCCAGTTCCGCTCGCTCGGCCCGGCCATCGCCGTCGCCGTGCTGGTGATGCTGCTGGGCAGCCTCACCCTGATGCCCGCGCTGCTCGCCGCCTGCGGCCGCAAGATGTTCTGGCCCTCCCGCAGCCTGCGGCGGGTGCCGCGCCCCGGCCTCGCGGCCCGCCTCGGCGAACTCGTCGCCCGCCGGCCGCTGGCGCTGCTGCTCGGCTCGGTCGTCCTGCTCGGCACGCTGGCCGCCGGCACGGTGGGGCTCAAGATGGACTACAGCCAGGCCGACGACACCACCACCGCGGCCGCGGCCACCGCGGCGGAGATCTCCCGCGCCCTGCCGGCCGGCGTCTCCGACCCGACCACCGTCTACCTGGCCGCCAAGGACGGCGGCACCCTGGACGCCGGCCGCTTCGACGGCCTCGCCCGTGCCCTGACCGGGGTCGAGGGCGTCGGCCAGGTCGGCCGGACCGTCCTCGCCGACAACCACCGCGCCGCCCGGATCGACCTCTTCCTGAACGCCGACCCGCAGAGCCAGCGGGCCCGAGACCTGGCCTCCGGCCCGGTCCGCGCCGCGGTCGCCGCACACACCCCGGCCGGCACCGAGGCCCACGTCGGCGGCACCGCGGCGATCTTCGCCGACATCGCCACCGCCGTCGACCGCGACCTGCGCGTGGTCTTCCCGGTCGCGGCCGCCCTGATCGCGCTGATCCTGCTGCTGCTCCTGCGCAGCCTGCTCGCCCCCGTCGCCCTGCTGCTCTCGGTCGGGCTCGGGTTCGCCGCCACCCTCGGCGCCGCCACCCTGCTGTTCCAGCACGGCCTGGACCGGCCCGGCGTCTCCTTCACCCTCCCGCTGGTGCTGTTCCTGTTCGTGGTCGCCCTCGGCACCGACTACAACATCCTGATCACCGACCGGATCCGCGAGGAGATGCACGGGCCCGGTTCGGCCCGGGCCGCGGTGGCCCGCGCCGTCCGGCACACCACCCCGGCCGTCGCCACCGCGGGCCTGGTCCTGGCGGGCTCCTTCGCGACCCTGGCCACCACCCCGGGCAGCGAGCAGGTCGCCTTCTCGCTGACCCTGGGCATCCTGCTCTCCGCGCTGGTGCTCTCGCTGGTCACCGTCCCGGCGCTGGCGGCCCTGCTCGGCCGTGCCCTCTGGTGGCCGCTGCGGCCCGCCCCGGCCGCTGCCGACCGCCCGCCGGTCGCCGCCCCGCGGCCGGCCCCGGACCAGCTGCACGTCGGGTGATCCCGGGCGGTCGCGGGACGGGGCCGGGATTCGGGGCCGCCGCAGGACGGGACGTCCCAGGGACACCGTGCCCCTGGTGGGACGGGTGACGCGCCGTCGAGCATGATCCGTGGCCGGAAGCGGGGACCGACGCCCAGGAGGCGTGCGGTCCCCCTGCCACGGTGGCCCGGCCGATACGAAACTCCACAGGGGGACTTTCTGTGATCAGCAACCTGTTCAAGCGCGGCGCCGTTACCGCCGGCGCGGCCTTCCTCGCCGTCTCCGTCTTCGGCGGCGTCGCGCACGCCGACCCGGGCGTTCCGTACATCAAGCCCAGCCAGCGCGGCGACGCCGTCGCCTGCGTGCAGATGGGTCTGCGGGACGCCGGCTACAACATCGACGTCGACGGGAAGTACGGCACGGCCACCTACACGGCGCTGACCGACTTCCAGGCCAACCGCAGCCTCCAGCCGGACGGCATCGTCGGCCCGAGGACCGGTGACCGCCTGTACTTCGACTACCTCGCCAAGTCGGGCAACGTGACGCAGAGCGAGCTCTGCGCCACCCTCATCCCCACCACCCGCTGACGCCGGGTACCCGCCTGACCACCCGAGGCCACCGGCCCGCCGCTGCCCCCCAGCGCGCGGGCGGGCGGCCTCGGGTTCTGTGCGCTAGACGGGTAGCAGGCGGGCGATCAGTTCGCCGAGGCGGCGGGCGTTGCGGCAGGAGTGCATCTCCACCATGTCGGCGTACGCCGGGGCGGCGGAGTCGCCGGTGGTCCAGAGGTCGGGGCGTTCGGGGTTGAGCCAGATGACCCGGCGGGCGCGGGTGGCGATCCGGCGCAGCGCCTCCGGGTTGGGGTCGCGGTAGTTGTTGCGGGCGTCGCCGAGGACGAGCACGCAGGTGCGGGGGCCGACGGCGGCCAGGTGGTGGTCGGCGAACTCGCCCAGGGCGGAGCCGTAGTCGCTGTTGCCGTGGTAGCCCATCACCCCGGCCTCGGCGAGGATGCGGGCGGCCAGCCGGGCCGGGTCGCCCTCGCCCCGCCGCAGCAGGTCGGTGACCTCGGCGGTGCGGTTGACGAAGGCGAACACCCGGACCTTGCTGAACTGTTCGCCCATCGCCTGCACCAGCAGCATGGTGAAGTCGGCGAAGCCGGCCACCGAGCCGGAGACGTCGCACAGCAGCACCAGCTCCGGCCGGGCCGGGCGGCGCAGCCGGTACGCCGGGCGCAGCGGCACCCCGCCGGTGCCGAGCGAGCGGCGCAGGGTGCGGCGCAGGTCGATCCGCCCGCGGGCGGCGCGGCGGCGCCGGGCGGCCAGCCGGGTGGCCAGCTTGCGGGCCAACGGGTGGACGGTGCGGCGCAGTTCGGCGAGCTGGTCGCGGCCGGCGGCCAGGAAGTCGATCCGGTCGACGGTGGGGGCGACGGCGCGCTCCGCGATCCGTTCGGCGCCGCGCAGTTCGGCGACCCGGCGGCGGGCCTCGGCGGAGACCAGGGCGCGGAAGTCCCGGATCCGGCGGCGGATCTCGTCGGCAAGGACGCGGTCGGCGAGGTCGCGGTCGGAACGGTCGGAGCGGTCGGAGCGGTCGTCCGGGCCCTGGTCCCGCAGGCCGGCGAGGATCCGGGCGAGCAGGGTCTCGGGGGCCAGCCGGCCGAGCGCCTGGTGGGCGGACCAGCCGTCCGAGCCGGGCGTGCTGCCGGTGCCGTACCGGCCGAAGGCCTCGATGACCTCGCCGGCCAGCCGGGCCTGGGCGGCCCGGTCGTCGGCGGCCAGGGCGGCGGCGAGGCGCTCGCGCAAGCGGTCGCGGAGCGGGTCGGGGCGGCCGAAGCGCGGCGGCTCCGGGGCCTCCGGCGTGGATCCGGCTGCGGCTTCGGCCGTGGGTTCGGTGCCGCGCAGGGCCTCGGGGGTGCCGACACCGAGCGGGAAGAACAGGTCGAAGACGGCGTCGAAGACCGCCCGTTGGCCGTCCGAGCGCAGCAGGGCGGCGGCCAGTCCGGCCCGCAGCTGCTCCCGGTCGGCGAAGCCGAGCACGTCGAGCACGGCGGCGGCGTCCACGGTCTCGGCCGGGCCGATCCGCAGGCCGTGCCCGCGCAGGGCGCGGACCAGGCCGGTCAGCCGGGCGGCGGTGTCGGTGGCCCCCGGGGCGGTCACGCGAGGGTGAGCTTCCGGGTGGCCTTGCGGACGTCGTCCTGGTGCTTGAGGATCACCCCGAGGGTGTCCCGGACGACCGCGTCGTCCAGGGTGTCCGCGCCGAGCGCCAGCAGGGTGCGGGCCCAGTCGATGGTCTCGGCGACCGAGGGGGCCTTGCGCAGGTCCATCGCGCGCAGCGCGCCGACCACCCGGACCAGCGACTCGGCCAGCGTCGCGTCCAGCCCAGGGACCTTGAGCCGGACGATCCGGCGCTCCAACTCGGCGTCCGGGTAGTCGAGGTGGAGGAACAGACAGCGGCGGCGCAGCGCCTCGGAGAGCTCGCGGGTGGCGTTGGAGGTGAGCAGGACGAAGGGGCGGCGGGTCGCGGTGATGGTGCCGAGTTCGGGGACGGTCACCTGGAAGTCGCTGAGCACCTCCAGCAGCAGTGCCTCCACCTCGACGTCGGCCTTGTCCATCTCGTCGATCAGCAGGACGGTGGGCTCCTCGCCGCGGATGGCGGTGAGCAGCGGGCGGGTGAGCAGGAACTCCTCGCCGAAGATGTCGCCGCGGGCCTCCTCCCAGCCCTCGTCGCGGCCGGCGGTGATCCGCAGCAGCTGCTTGGCGTGGTTCCACTCGTAGAGCGCGCGGGCCTCGTCGATGCCCTCGTAGCACTGCAGCCGTACCAGTCGGGCCGCGCCCAGTTCGGCGACGGCCTTGGCGAGTTCGGTCTTGCCGACTCCGGCGGGGCCCTCGACCAGCAGCGGCTTGCCGAGCCGGTCGGCCAGGAAGACGGTGGTGGCCACGGCGGTGGAGGCGAGGTAGCCGGTCGCGGCGAGCCGCTCGGCGGTGTCCGCGACCGAGGTGAAGAAGCCCGTGCCGGTGGTGTTGCCGTCGCTGCTGCCGTTGGTCATCCGACCCGCCCCGTTCCGGTCCGCCGCGCCCGTCCCGTCGGGGCCCGCGCAGCGCCACCTTACCGGCCGGTCACTTGCTTGTCCCGGGGGTTGTCCGGGGGTTGTCCGGGGGGTGACCGGGGGTCGGTGGAGCGGCGTACGGGGGCGGCTGCCCGCCGTACGCCGCTCGGCTGGATCCGTTTGCCCGGGGCGTCAGTTGACGTAGAGGGCGGGGCTGCCGGCGACCGAGCTGTCGGTGACCGGGCCGTAGGTGGCGCTGAAGTAGCCGGTCGAGAAGCACAGACCGGGGCCGGAGACCAGGTTGGCGGCCTGGTTGGAGAAGCTGATGCTGTTGCCGCTGTTCGAGGTGGAGCCGGTGATGCCGCTGGGGCTCTGGTAGACGCAGTTGACGGTGCCCAGCAGGGTGTTGAGGACCACGGTGATGCCCACCGGGCCGGCGCTGGTGCCGTTGAGCGAGGCGCCGCCGCCCGAGGTGACGGTGTTGGTGTACGGCAGGCTGGTGGCCGTGACGCTCTTCACGCTCCGGACGCCGATGACGTTGGAGGTGCAGGAGCCGAAGGACTGGCTGTTGAGCTGCTCGGTCGCGCTGCCGGGCGCGGTCGGGTTGGACGTCACGGTCGCGGAGAACGAGGAGCTGGCACAGCTCACCCCGCTGGTGCTGCCCGCGCCGTTGGTGAAGGTCGCGGCGGTGCCGGGCGCCAGGTTGGCGACCAGGGTGTCGCCGACGGCGATGGCCGGGCCGCCGGCGCTGCCCTGGGTGAGGACGGCGGGGGAGGCGGCCTGGGCCGGTGCTACGGCAGCACCGGTGAGGGCGAAGGCGGCGAGGGATGCGGCTGCGAGCGTGCGACGGATGCGCATGAGGGTGCCTCTCTCCGTCCGGAGACGGGTGGGGGAATCCCGGCGTGCGGGTGTGGTGGTGTGCACGACGGGGGAGGTGCATGGCGTACCGGGAGCCCTGTCGGACCACGGGTGCGGGCGGGCCCGGCGCCACGGGCCCGCTCCTGGGGTACGACGGTGTTCGTGCAGCGGTGCAGCGGTACCGGTGCAGCGGTAGCAGAGGTACTGGTGCAGCGGTACAGGTGCAGAGGTACTGGTGCGGCGCTGCGACGCTGGTGCGGTGGCTCCGTGGTGGGGCGGTCCGGGTACGGCGGCACGGCGCGGGGCCGTGCGGACGTGCGGTCTCGCGGGGTGCACGTCGGCGGCTGCCACCGCCGCGGGCCCGGCTCCCGCCCTGGTCCGGCGGTCCGGGCGGCTCGCCCGGGGCCGTCGGAGCCCCTGGATCCGACCGGTCGCGGCCTGCGCGCCGACCGATTGGAAACCTGGCAGTGTTGTAAACCCGGCGTTACGTCAATGTCAATACAGGACACAGGAGTTGGTGATGGATCCCAAACACCTCCGGAGTGCCGACCTGATCCTGCTGCCGGGTGCCCGGACCGGCCGGGATCCGGCCAGGTCGATCAAACCGGGGCCGCGCCGGCAGCCCGCCGGGGTGGTCGCCGCGACCCAGCGCGAACGGCTGCTGGACGGCCTGGTCCGGACGGTGGCCGAACGCGGCTACCAGCACGCGACGGTGAGCGACATCTGCCGCGCGGCGGGCGTGACCAGGCCGGTCTTCTACGAGCTGTTCAGCGGCAAGGAGGACGCCTTCCTGGCCGCGCACCGGTACGGCACCGGGGTGGTGATCCGGCGGATGGCGGCGGCCTTCGCGGCCGAATCCGACTGGTGCTCCGGGATCCGGCAGGCGCTCGGCGCGATGCTCCAACTCCTCGCCGGGACACCGTCCTTCGCGGTCATGGCGGTGATCGAGATCGAGGCGGTCGGCCCGGCCGGTCGTCGTGAGCGGGAACAACTGCTCAGCCGGTTCCGGGCGTTCTTCGCCGAGGTGCCACAACTCCCGGGCGGGGTAAGGGTGCAGGAGATGGTCGATGCCGTGGTGGGCGGCGTCTACAGCGCGGTCTACCGGCGGATCTCCTCCGGCCGTACCGATGAACTGCCGGATCTGCTACCGGTGTTGAGCATGTTCTGCCTCGCGCCGTTCCTCGGGCCGGACGAAGCGGCCGACCGGCTGGAGGGCCCGGCCCGGAGGATTGGTGAAGATCCTTCGTGCACCCGTATTGACCCGGCGAATACCGGGCAGTAGCTTCCCAGTTACTCACCGCGCTCCGAACGGACCCGCCCCGCTGCCGAGGGGCGGACGGCCCCGCTCGGGGCGCGGAACGCTGTCCGCGCCAGGACAACGTGCCAGCTGCCTGCACACCCATTCCACCCACAGGGAGCACACATGGCCATGTCCGAGGAAGCCGCCGCCGCGGCGGAGACCCCGCAGACGCCGACCGGGAGGAGAAGGGGACGGGTCCGCATGAAGCGCTCCGCCCTGATGGCCGTACCGGCCGTCGCGGTCGGGGGCATCCTGATGACCCTCACCGCCCAGGGCGTGCTCGCCGCGCAGTTCTCCATCTCCGGCATGCCGTTCACCATCACCGCCGACAAGCTCGACGGCGAGGGCTTCGCCCAGTTCGGCTCGCTGGACTCGATGATCCCGGACAGCCCCAACGCCGGCAGCACCGGTGGGCAGGTCCTGGTCGCGGTGTCGGCGATCAAGACCGCCCAGATCACCAACCTGTGCCAGAGCGTCGACCTCGGTGGCGTCAACCTGGTGATCCACGCGGGCGACAAGGGCACCCCGGTGTCCGCCTCCGACCTCACCACCGACTCCGATCTGCTGTCCGGCGACGCGGAGTTCAAGAACATCGAGATCGGCGGCGACGCCAGCACCTACACCAAGGCCGGCCCGGTCGGGAAGGGCCAGCCGGGCGTCTTCGGCCAGCAGGCCGACCACGTCACGCTGTCCAACCTCAACCAGCACAACTACGCGAGCACCGCCGTCGGGTTCAAGCTGCCCAACCTCCGGCTGAGCTTCAGCTCCAAGGGCTGCTGACCATGACGGAGTCCGTACCGGAGCCGGCCGCGACCGGCGAGGGCGCCGCCGAGCGGACCGAGGAGGAGGTGGCCGCGGGGACGGCCGCCGCCACCCCCGCGACCGCCGCCCCCGTCGCCGGCCCCGCCGCAGCTCCCGCAGGGGCCGTCGCTCCCGCCGGAGCCGCCGCCGCGACCGCTGCGCCCGCGAGCCCCGCGGGCCCGGTCAGGCGCGACTGGCGGGGTAACCGGCCGTTCTGGGGCGGGCTGCTGGTGACCCTGGGCGGCGCCGAGATCCTGTTCACCCTGTGGGCCCCGCTACCCGTCCTGCTGCACATCTCACTGGTGGGCCTGGCCGGGTACCTGGTGCCGTCGGTGATGCTGCTGTGCGGCCTGCTGATCCTGTTCAACCCGACCCAGCGGCTGTTCTACTCGATCCTCGCCGCGCTCGCCTCGCTGGGCAGCTGGGTGACCTCCAACCTGGGCGGCTTCCTGATCGGGATGCTGCTCGGGGTCGTGGGCGCCTGTCTGACCTTCGGGTGGGTGCCCGACCAGCCGCTGCGCCGTGGGAGGCAGCGGCGGGAGGACCGGCGCGCCGCGCGCCGGGCGGGGGCCGGGGCCGGGGCCGGAGCAGGGGCGGCCGGGGTCTGAGGACGGCGGCCTCCGGGCAGCGGCGCATGGCCTGCGGGGTGCGGGCCGGGGGCTGCTGCCTGGGGGTTGCGGCCCGTGGGCTGCGGTATCCGGGCTGCGGCCCGAGGGCACGGGTCCGCCGGGGGTCACCCGCGGCGCCCCGCGCACCGGTGGTGGGAGAGCACCGGGTGCGCGGGGCGCTCCGCCCTGCCCGGGCCGGGCGCCGCGAGCACCTCGCCTGCGTCAGCGGCCCGGCCGGGATGACCGCCGCGGTGCGCTCCGAACTCCTCGCGGCGGGGCTCCCGTTGGAGCGGGTCCGGTTCGACGGGGCGGTCCACCGGTGGACCGCCGAGCGTTGGGACTCACCGGTAGCAGTACGAGTCCGAGGAGGCGTCCCCGCCCGCCAGGTGGGTCTGGTGGACGCGCAGGCCGCGGAAGTCGGCGCCGTGCGGGAAGAACCGCTCGTCGACGCTCAGGCCGCCGGCCTCCGGGTCGGCGTCCAGCTTGACCATCCACGGTTCGATGCCGTCCGGGTAGAACTGGTCGTCCCAGGCGCCGTAGAGCGAGTTGGTGAGGTAGAGCCGCCGCCCGTCCCGGCTGATCTCCACCATCTGCGGCGCCCCGCTCAGCGGCCGCCCCGGTTCGGCCGGGTGCGGAGTGCGGGCGGCGACGCCGCCGAGGCGGACGGAGGAGGTGAGCCGGGGGTGGAACGGGTCCGACACGTCGTACTGGAACAGCTCGCCGGTGCCCCAGGCCGACACGTACAGCCAGCGGTCGTCCACCGACAGGTTGAGGTCGGTCACCAGCGGCGGCACGGCCCCGAACGGCCGTAGTACGGACGGGAGTTCCTCCGCCCGGGCGGGCTCGGCCGGGATCTCGATCACCTTGCGGGCGGTGAACGCCGGGCCCTCCCGGTACCAGAGCCAGACCGAGGAGGAGAGGTCCGCCACGTTCACCACCACCCCGGCGAAGCCCCACTCCGTCTGCGGGTCGTGCGCGGGGCGCAGTTCCAGCACCATCTGGTACTGGTCGCCCAGGTCGACCCGCTGGAGGTGCCGACCGGTGCCCAGCTCCCAGAAGTGCAGCGCGTGCCCGTACTTGCGGGCGAGCAACTGCTCGGGCAGCACCCCGTCCTCGACCATCCACGGGGTGCCCCACTCGCTGGTCACTCCCACGCCCGTGCCCAGGTGCCACCAGACGTCGTACGCGAAGTGCTGCGGTCCGCGCTCCGTCTCCCACGGGCGCAGCACCTCGAAGGTGGTGTGGTCCAGCAGCGCCACCCCGCCGGGCCCGTCCCCGCCGTCACCCGCGCCCAGGCAGGACAGGAAGACGCCTTCCGGGCCGCAGTGCAGGGTGTGCGGACGCGAGTAACCCGCCCTGGCGGCAAGCTCCTTGGCCTCGACCGTCTTGACCAGACGCGGCCGCACCGGGTCCGGCCGGGTGTCCATCACGTGCAGCCGCGACGACCGCAGCCCGGGGAGGAGCAGGAACCGCCGTTCCGGGTTCTCGTGGCAGGCGTGCGCCAGCGCGCTGGAGCAGGCGTTCCAGCCGAAGTGGTGCAACTCGTCGCCCAGCGTCGGCAGTTCGGAGAAGTTGAGCACCGTCCCGTAGCTCGCCGAGGCCGGGTCGGTGTCCACCGTGAGCAGGGCGTCCGGCTGCCGGCCCGCCCGGTCGAACCCGGCCACGTACGCCAACTTCTCCGGCGGCGCCGCGATCGCCTCGGCCGCCGAACGGTAGAGCGACGGATCGATGTGCCCGTGCTGCATGCAGACTCCCCAACTCGCCGTGTCCGTCCGGGAAGCGTTCCACACGAGCACCGGCGCACAGCAGGCGCACGCGAAGCGGCCGGGAAGCGCGGACGGCTGCCCTTGCGCGGTGCACGACCGCAGCCGCGGGGGCGACATCCGGGGCACCGCCCACCATCGGCACACCGGCCTGGCGCCGTCCGCCCCGGAGCACGTCGGGGCGGCTGCCGCGCGGGCCTGGGCTACCGGCCGGTATGGTCGGGGGCGGAACGGGTGGTGACCTGCCGGAAGGGCGGGCGGAGCAGAGGGACGGGTGCGGCGGCAGATGGAGTTTCGGGAAGACATCCTGGGTGCCCCCTACGAGGCGGCCGAGCTGACGCTGCGGCCCGATGACGAGGGCGCGGTCTGCGCGACGCTGGTGCGGCGGCTGGTGCCGGGCGCGGAGCGGGCGGTGCTGTACGTCCACGGGTACAACGACTACTTCTTCCAGACCAACCTGGCGGACCACTACACCGCGCTCGGGTTCTCCTTCTACGCCCTGGACCTGCGCAAGTACGGGCGCTCGCTGCGGCCGCACCAGTCGCCGAACTTCGTCCGCGACCTCGCCGAGTACGACGAGGAGATCGACGAGGCGGTGCGGATCATCCGGGAGGTGGACGGGCACCGGCAGCTGCTGCTGAACGGGCACTCCACCGGCGGGCTGGTGGGGGCCCTGTGGGCGGGCCGCCGGGCCGGGCGCGGGGTGGTGGACGGGCTGTTCCTGAACAGCCCGTTCCTGTCGATGCCCGCCGGGGCGGCCGTGCGGACCGCGGGCGGGCCGGTGGTGACGGCGCTCGGGCGGATGAAGCCGACCCGGATCCTGCCGTCCTCACTGAACCCGCACTACACCCACAGCCTGCACAAGGACCACAAGGGCGAGTGGGACTTCGACCTCGCCCTCAAGCCGGCCGAGGGCTTCCCGCTGTACGCGGGCTGGCTGGCCGCGATCCACCAGGGGCACCGGCAGCTGCGGCGCGGGCTGGGGATCGACGTGCCGGTGCTGCTGATGGCCTCCACCCGGTCGGTCTCCACCACCAAGTGGCACAACGCCCTGCACCACGCCGACGGGGTGCTGCGCGCCGACGACATCGCCGCGCAGGGGCCGAGGCTGGGCCGGCACGTCACCGTGGTGCGGATCGAGGGCGGCATGCACGACCTGGTGCTGTCCGGCGAGCAGGCCCGGACCGAGGTGTTCGCCGAGCTGGACCGCTGGCTGGCGGCCTACCTGGACGTGCGCCCGGTGGGGGAGCCCGAGTGACGGACGGGCCGGTGGACGGGCGCGCGGACGGGCGGGCGGACGAGCCGGTGGAGGCGGACGAGCCGGTGCCGGTCGGGCGGGCCACCGACCTGGGCTTCGCCAAGCTCATGCCGGACATCGACCGGGACGGCGGCTGGCTGCTCACCCTGGACGGCACCCCGCAGTCGTACGTCGACCTCGCCGACCCGACCCACCTGGAGTTCGAGTACACCCGTCGACTCGGCCACCTCGCCGACGCCCTGGCGCCCGCCGGTCGGCCGCTGGACGTGCTGCACCTGGGCGGCGGCGCGCTCACCATGCCGCGCTACCTGGCCGCCACCCGCCCCGGTTCGCGGCAGCGGGTGGTGGAGGTGGACGGGCCGCTGCTGGAGCTGGTCGCCGAGCACCTGCCCTGGCAGGGCCCCGGCGCGGACGTCACCGCGACGGTCGGCGACGCCCGGGCGGCCCTGGCGGCCACCCCCGCCGACTCGCAGGACCTGCTGATCGCGGACGTCTTCCACGGCTCCCGCACCCCGGCGCACCTCACCTCGGTGGAGTTCCTGCGGCTGGCCGCGGCGGCGCTGCGCCCGGGCGGCTGCTACGCGGCCAACCTGGCGGACGGCCCGCCGCTGGCCTTCGCCAAGGCCCAGGCGGCCACGGTGCGGGCGGTGTTCCCGTACGTCTGCCTGGTGGCGGAGGCCCCGGTGCTGCGCGGGCGCCGGTACGGCAACATCATGCTGGCCGGTTCCACCGCGCCGCTGCCGGTGGCGGAGCTGACCCGGCTGCTGGCGGGCGACATCTTCCCGGCCCGGCTCACCGACGGCGCGGAGCTGGCCGCCCTGGTCGGCCGGACGGCCCCGGTCACCGACGCCGAGGCCACCGACTCGCCGCCCCCGCCGGACGGCGCGTTCAGCGTGGGCTGAGCCCGGCCGGGTCAGGACGCCCGGCCGGGTCAGGACAGCCGGCCGCGCTCAGGACACCGGTCCGGGTCAGGACACCGGGCCGGGCCACGGGACGTCGGTGGCCACCGGCGCGGAGTAGTCGACGCCCGGCACGGCGAAGCCGTAGAGGCGCTGGACCTCGGCGTGGAACCAGTCGAGGTCGGCGAGTTCGGCCACGGTGTCGGTGGTGGCGGCCGCCCAGCGTTCGGCGACGGCCGCCTGGACGTCGTCGGCGAGCTCCCAGCCGTCCAGCCGGACCCGGCCCTCGTCGTCCAGGAGGAGCGGGGCGGCGCCGGTGAGCTGGTCCCACAGGGTGGCGAGCTGGTGCACCGGCGGGACCATGCCCGCGCCGAGGACGCCGCGCAGCAGCCCGGTGTAGAGGGCGATGCCGGGGACGGCGGTGGAGGACTGGGTGACGGCGGCGCCGTTGACGGAGGTGACGGCCCGTCCGCCGACCGCCTTGCCGAGCCGCTCGTCCAGGGCGCGGGCGGTGGCCTCCAGGTGGGCCTTGGCCGCGCCGATGGTGCCCTGCCGGTAGATCGCCGCCGTCAGCGGGGAGCCGATGTAGGAGAGCGCGGCGGTGGTGAAGCCCTCGCCGAGGAGCCCCCGGGCGGAGAGCTGGTCGATCCAGCGCTCCCAGTCCGCCCCGCCCATCACGGCCACGGTCTGCTCGATGTCGTCGCCCTCGGCCGGTCCGGTCTCGACCTCGCGCACCTCGGGGCGGCCCTGGTCGTCGAAGACGAGGGTCCTGGTGCGGTCGGCCCGGCCGATCGGCTTGAGGACGGAGGCGTAGCCGGCGCCGGTGTCGGGGTCGGTGCGCCGGGGCGCGGCCACCGAGTAGACCAGGTGGTCGAGCCGGCCGCCGAAGCGCTGCTCGATCAGCTCGGCGACCTGGTCCTTCATCGCGTCGGAGAAGGCGTCGCCGTTGAGGAGGACCACGTCCCGCCCGGCGGCGCGGGCCAGTTCGGCGGTGGCGGCGGTGCGGTACCAGCCGGCCGTGGCCGTGCGCCGCTCGGTGGGGCCCTTCTCGAAGGAGACCAGGATGCCGCGGATGCCGGCCCGCTTGAGCCCGGCGACGGTGGCCGCCAGACCGTACCCGGCGGACGAGCCGATGATCAGGGCCACCGGCCCTTCGCCGTCCGGGAGTCGGTCCGGGTCCGGGCAGTCCTGCCACAGGTCGGCCACCAGCCGCGCGCAGCCCGCCGGGTGGGAGTCGAGGAAGAGGAACCCCCGGTTGCGGGGGGTGAGAACGCGCTCGCTCAAGATGGCAGTCCTTGGGTGGGCCGGAAGTCGGAGGCGGCGCCTGGCCGGGCCGCCGCGCGCTGCCAGTCTGGAACAGGACGGAGGCGGGCAGCGGCCGTCACCGGGCACAACGATCACGAGTCGATCTTGGAGTGTTCCGCCACTGACGTCCCGCTCCGCGTCGCGGCGCGTCGCCGGAAGGGGCGGCGCGGGGCGGGTGTCAGAATCGGCGGGTTCATGCCGGAGCACGGTGCACGTCCGAAGGAGCGAGCGTTGAGCGGTGGCGGGGAACGGCCGGAGTTGGGGAAGGTGCCGGAGACGGCGCTGTGGACGCTGTGGCACCGGGCGGTGGAGGCCCGGCGGCCCGACACGGTGCTGCACGATCCGGTGGCGGTGGAGCTGGTGGAGCGGATCGACTTCCCGTTCGCCGACCGGTTCGGGCAGTCGCCGCTGGTGAGCCAGCTGCAGGCACTGCGGGCAGCCTGCTTCGACCGGGAGGTCGCGGACTTCCTGGACCGTTGCCCGAGGGGCACCGTGGTCGGCCTCGGCGACGGGCTGGAGACCCAGGCCTGGCGGGTCGACAACGGCCGGGCGAGCTGGCTGTCCGTCGACCTGCCCGAGACCGCCCGGCTGCGCGAACAGCTGCTGCCGCCGGACGAACGCCACCGGATCCTCGCCTGCTCGGCCACCGACCCGCGCTGGATGGACGAGGTCGACCCGGACCCGGCCCGCGGCGTGCTGATCACCACCGAGGGCCTGCTGATGTACCTGCGGCCGGACGAGGTCCGGGCGCTGATCGCCGCCTGCGCCGAGCGCTTCCCGGGCGGCGGGCTGGTGCTGGACGCGGTGCCGCGCTGGGCCGCCCGCCGGGCCGTGGCGGGGAAGCTGCGGGACCGCCACTACCAGGCCCCGCCGATGCCCTTCGGCATGGACGCCGACGAGCTCGGCAAGCTGGCGCAGGCCCACCCGGCGGTCACCAGCGTGCGGGAGGTGTACCCGGAGGGCGGGCGCGGCCTGCTGCGCGCCGTGCTGCCGCTCGCGCGGGTGATCAAGCAGCGTCCGTCGGTCGTCGCACTGCGTTTTACCGAATCTTGAGGAAATGCCGGTCGACCTGGAACTATGGGGGGCGGGGCGTACGTCGTAACGACGGGTGATCGGCCAGGGGGACGGGCCGCCCGGCACGTTAGGCTGCGCCCCGGGGGAGCGGCCAGGGTGCCGCCATCGGACAACCGCCGGGACGGGCGTGCGGCTCCACGGGGAGCCGACCCCGGACCGACCTGCCACGGAGGTACTGGCCTTGCACATCGACGCCTGGATCGAGAGCGTCCCACCGACCGCGGTGTACGCCCTGATCGGCCTGATCATCGGGATCGAGTCGCTGGGCATCCCGCTGCCCGGCGAGATCGCGCTGGTCACGGCGTCCCTGATGTCGGTCAAGGGTGTGGTGAGCCCGTGGGGGATCGCGATCTGCGCGATCGCGGGCGCGATCATCGGCGACTCGATCGGCTACTCGATCGGCCGCAAGGGCGGCAAGCCGCTGTTCGAGAAGCTCGGGCGGAAGTTCCCCAAGCACTTCGGGCCCTCCCACCTCGCCACCGCCGAGCGCTCCTTCCAGAAGTGGGGCATGTGGGCGGTCTTCTTCGGCCGCTTCATCGCCCTGCTGCGCATCTTCGCCGGTCCGCTCGCGGGCGCCCTCCGGATGCCGTACTGGAAGTTCCTGATCGCCAACGTGCTGGGCGGCGTGATCTGGGCCGGCGGCACGACCCTGCTGGTCTACAAGGTCGGCAAGGCCATCGAGCCCTGGCTGTCCCGGTTCTCCTGGGCGGGCCTCGCCGCCGCCGTGGTGATCGGGGCGATCTCGGCCTGGGTGATGAAGCGCCGTGCGGCCAAGACCCACGCCAGGATCGAGGCGGAGGAGGCGGCCAAGGCCGCTGAGGCCGCCGAGGCCGGCACCGCCGCGGCGTCGGCGAAGGCGCCCGTCGCCGAGTGACACCGTACGGCCGCCCACCGGGGGCGGGCGCGAAGGAGCCGACCCACGGCCTGGCCGCGGGTCGGCTCCTTCGCGTTGTGCCCGGCCCCGCCCGCAGCGGGCCGCACTGACCCGAGCCGCCCGCACCGAGCCGCCCGCACCGGGCCGCCCGCGCCGCCACGGGCGCAGCCGAGCTGCCGCTACGCTCGGGGCTGACCTGCGGGAACGCGCCCGGCTGCGGCAGCCGGACGCCCGGCCCGCGCGGCACACCGAGGAACGGAGACAACGTGCGGATCGGACTGCTGGGCACCGGCACCTGGGCGGAGCGGGTGCACGCACCCGTGCTCGCCGAGCATCCCGGGCTGGAGTTCACCGGCGTCTGGGGCCGCCGTCCGGAGGCCGCCGAGGCGCTGGGCGCCGCGCACGGCGTGCCCGGGTACGGCGACCTGGACCGGCTGCTGGCCGAGGTGGACGCCGTCTCCATCGCCCTGCCGCCGTCCGTCCAGGCCGGACTCGCGGTCCGGGCCGCCGGGGCCGGCTGCCACCTGCTGCTGGACAAGCCGGTCGCGTTCACGGTGCCGGACGCCCGGGCGGTGGCCGAGGCGGTGCGTGCCCACCGCCTCGCCTCGGTGGTGTTCTTCACCGTCCGCTTCGGCGGCGAGCAGATCCCGTGGATCGAGCGGCAGGCCGGGCTCGGCGGCTGGTTCACCGGCCGCTCGGACTGGCTCGGCTCGGTGTTCGCCCCGGGTAGCACCAGCCCGTACGCGGCCTCGCCCTGGCGCCGGGACAAGGGCGCGCTGTGGGACGTCGGCCCGCACGCGCTGTCCGTGCTGCTGCCGGTGCTGGGTGACGCGACCGAGGTCACGGCCGTCGCCGGGCCGCTGGACACCGTCCACCTGGTGCTCCGGCACGCCGGCGGAGCCTCCAGCACGCTGGCGCTGAGCCTGACCGCCCCGCGCGCGGGCGGCGGCGTCGCGATGGAGCTGCGCGGAGAGCACGGGGTGGCCCGGCTGCCCGAGCGCGGCGAGGGCCCGACGGTGGCCCTGCACCGGGCGGTGGACGCCCTGCTGGCCTCCGCCGCCTCCGGCGAGGCGCACCCCTGCGGGGCGGACTTCGGCCTGCGGGTGGTGGAGGTGCTGGCGGGCGCCGAGCGGTCGCTGGCCGTCGGCGGCCCGGTCGCGGTCTGAGCCGGGATCAAGTGCTCTGGGCGCGGTGGCGGGGCCCGGGGTGCCCGCCCCCCCCCCCCCACCGGCAGATTGCCAAACGC
>NZ_JBEZXE010000006.1:81715-238065 GCF_040637885.1 Kitasatospora sp. NPDC028055
GGGGGCGGGGGGGCCCCGGGCGGGGGCGGCCGGCGGGCGCCCGGGGGGGGGCCCCCGCCGCCAACCCCCCCCGGGGGGGGGGGGGGGGCCCCGGGGGCCCCCCCCCCCGCCACCCGTCCGTCAGATGCCGAACGGCGCCGGGTAGCGGACCGTACCGGCGGGCAGCGGGAAGCGGGCAGCGGGTGGTCGGCGTCGAGGGCGGCCCGGACGGCGGCCGAGCCGGGAACTTCGCGGGCCGGCGCGATCGCTCAGGCCGGCGGCAGGCCGGGCGCGGTGGACTCCGGGCGGCGGTCGGTGGGGCGGGCCGGCGGGATGACCGGGGCGCGGAAGTCGCGCGGGCCGGTCCACAGGGCGGGGACGGCGTCGCCGCGGCGGGCCAGTTCGTAGGCCAGGGCCTCGTAGTTGACCCGCCAGCCGCGGAAGTGCCGCCAGGCGTCCTCGACCGGGCGTTCGCGCGGGAAGCCCGCCGCGGTGATCATCGCGACGGCGCCCAGGTACTCGGCGTAGCTGAGGCGGATCGGGGTGTCCGGGGCCGGGTCGGCGTCGAAGTCGATCCGCAGCGAGCGGCCGATGTCGCGCATCGCGGTGAAGCCGGCCCGGATCACCAGCCGGGCCTCGGGCGGGGCGGACTGCGGGCAGAGGGCGAGGTGGAGGGCGGCGGCGTCCATCACCGCGATCAGCCCGACCACCCAGCTGCGGTTGGGCTGGGGGGAGCGGAAGGCCAGCAGCACCGGGTAGTTGGAGTGGCTCTCGCCGATGTCGGCGGCCAGCCGCTCCCAGTCGCGGTAGAGCTGGGGGAGGGCGGTCTCGGTGTCGACCAGGGACTGCCGGGCGAGCAGCTCCGGGCCCCAGGCGGGTTCGCCGGCCCGGGACTGCAGCAGCGTCACCTCGGTCTCGCGCCGCTGGTAGGCCGCGTACAGGGTGGGCAGGTAGGCGATCTGCAGGGCGATCACCAGCGGGCCGCTGGCGGCGGCCATGAAGTCGATCGCGGACAGCTGGAGGCGCTCGCCGCTCGCGTAGCCGAGGGTGAAGAGGCTGGAGCCGGCCTCCCGGATGGAGATCGACCAGCTGAGCTCCGAGGTGCCGTGCAGCAGCAGGGTGTAGGCGAGCAGCATCCCGCTGAGCCAGACCGTGAGCATGCCGAGCAGCACCAGCGGGGCGAGCCAGGTCAGGGCGCGGTCCTGGGCCCGGTAGGTGCCGAAGGGGGTGGCCCACAGCCGCAGTACGGTGCGCAGCAGTGCCCAGAGCCGGAACACCAGGGCCGAGTAGAGCCCGCGGGGGACGACCAGGGTGCGCAGGATGCTGCCCACGACGAGCAGGAGCAGCAGCACGCCGATCAGGGTGTGGATCAACCTCATGGCGCCATTGTGGCGGTAGGCCGCCTGGGGTGCGGTGCGGAGCCCCCGGTCAGGGCGCGGATCTTCCGGGTGCGGTTCGGTTCCCCCGCCCGATATGAACATGATCACACCGATCTCGCCCGTCCAAAGGACGGCCGCTTCGGCATCTAACGGGGTGGAGGGGGCCGCCCCAGGAGATCGGAGACCGGATGCGCGCACAGCAGGGTGGGGAAGCCGAGGAGGAGAGGACCGGACGCCGGAGGTGGCGCCCGCTGCGGCGGATCGACTACCCGCGCCGCGGTCGGCGCGGGGTCCGGCGCTGGCTCCCCTCCTGGCGGCAGCTGCTCCTGACGACCGGTCTCGGGGCGGCGGTGCTGACCGGCCTGGCGGGCTGGTTCTACGCCACCACCCACGTCCCGGAGGACCTCAACGCCTTCGCCACCCAGCAGAGCAACGTCTACTACTGGGCGGACGGCACCGAGATGGCCCGGGTCGGCGAGACCAACCGGCAGGAGGTGCCGCTGAGCCAGGTGCCCGAGTCGGTCCAGTGGGCGGCGCTCTCCGCCGAGAACGAGACCTTCTACTCGGACCCGGGGGTCTCGCTCAGCGGCATCGGCCGCGCCGTCTACGAGATGGCCACGGGCGGCGACACCCAGGGCGGCTCGACCATCACCCAGCAGTACGTCAAGAACATCTACCTGAACCAGCGCCAGGACGTCTCCCGCAAACTCAGCGAGATGGTCATCGCGGTCAAGCTGGGCCGGCGGATGAGCAAGCAGGACATCCTGGCCGGCTATCTGAACACCAGCTGGTTCGGGCGCGGCAGTTACGGTATCGAGCGGGCCGCGGCCGCGTACTACGGCAAGGACGTGTCGCAGCTCGACCCCAGCGAAGGGGCCTTCCTGGCCGCCCTGTTGAAGGGCGCCGGGCAGTACGACCCGGCAGTGAGCGCGGAGAACCACGCGCGGGCCGTGGAGCGGTGGTCCTGGATCCTGGACCGGATGGTCGACACGGGCAAGCTCTCCGCCGCCGAGCGGGCCCGGTACACGGTCTTCCCCGAGCCGCGGACACCGCCCAGGGCGGCCGGGCTCGGCGGCCAGATCGGCTACCTGGTCGACCTGTCCAGGGGCTTCGTGGAGAGCCACAGCGACATCACCCCGGCCCAGTTCGACCTCGGCGGCTACCAGATCCGCACCACCTTCGACCGGGCGAAGGTCAACGCCCTGGCCGCGGCCGTGCAGGAGGCCACCAAGGGCCTCGACCCGGACCACCGCGAGGCCGACAAACTGCTCAAGGTCGGCGCCGCCTCGGTCGCCCTCGACGGGCGGATCGTCGCCCTCTACGGCGGCCCCGACTACCGCAAGCAGGGCTTCAACAACGCCAACACCTCGACCGTGCCGATGGGTTCGGCCTTCACCCCGCTGGTGTACGCGGCCGGGCTCGACCAGGGCGTGCAGCGCCGACGTGACGGCGGCCGGTCCCCGGTGACACCCGGCACCACGTACGACGGCGACAACGGCGTCAACGTGATGACCCCGGAGGGGCCGTACTGGGGGCGGGACGGGAAGATCGTGAAGACCGCCAACGACGGCAGGCGGAACTGGGGCCCGGTCAGCCTGCGCAGCGCGGTCGAGCAGTCCGTCAACGGGCCGATGATGCAGCTCGGCATGGACGTCGGCCTCGACCGGGTGCAGCAGACCGCGGCGGCCCTCGGCCTGCTCCCCGAGAGCCTGGGCGAGCTCGTCCCCGCCTTCGGCGTCGGCAACTCCACCCCGAGCGCGATCCGCGCCGCCGACGCCTACGCCGCCTTCGGATCCGGCGGCAGCCACACCGACCCGTACTCCGTGCTGGGCGTCACCCGCAACGGCGCGCCCGTCGACCTGCGGCTGCCCACCGCCGCCCGGGTGCTGCCCGCGGCCGTGGCGGCCGACGTGGACACCGCCCTCAAGGGCGCCGTCCGCAGCGGCAGCGCCCAGGCGCTGGCGGGCGCGGGCGCCGGCCTGGCGGCGAAGCCCGGCACCACCCCGGACCGCACCGCGGGGTGGACGGTCGGCTACAACGGGCAGCTGTCGACGGCGGTCACGGTCTTCCGGGCGGACCTCAAGGACATGAAGCTGCAGTCCCTGGAGGGGGTCGGCGGGGCCGCGCCGGACACCCCGGACTCGGAGCTGCCGGGGCGGATCTGGACGGCGTTCATGAAGACCGCCGGGCAGTAGCGGACGCCGTCGTCCACCCCGCCCACGGGCGGAGCTTCTCCGGGTTGCGGACCACCCAGATCCGGGACACCCGGCCGTCCGCGACGTCGAACGCGGCCACCGTCAGCACGACGCCGGCGCGCCGGGCCACCAGGCCCGGTGCGCCGTTGACCGAGCACTCCAGCAGTTCCATGCCCGGGGCCCGGTCGGCGACGGCCAGCATGTACTGGGCGATCAGCGCGCCGCCCGCCACCGGGCGCAGCACGGTGCCCACCAGGCCGCCGCCGTCGGCGGTCATCACGGCGGCCGGGTCGAGGACGGCGACCAGGGCGGCGATGTCCCGGCTCTGCCAGGCCTCCTTGACCCGCCGTACGGTGTCGGCCCGCGCGATCGGGGCGGCCTGGGCCGGGGCCGGGTCGATCCGGCGGCGGGCGGCGGAGGCCAGCTGCTTGCAGGCCGCCGGGGTGCGGTCGAGGACGGCCGCGATCTCGGCGAAGGGGTAGCGGAAGACGTCGTGCAGCACGAAGGCGACCCGCTCGGCCGGGGTCATCGACTCCAGGACGACCAGGAAGGCCATCTCCACCGACTCGTCCAGCACCACCTGGTCGGCGAGGTCGGGGTGAGCGCCGTGACCGGGCAGCGGTTCGGGCAGCCAGGCGCCGACGTAGCGCTCCCGCCGGGCCCGGGCCGAGCCCAGCACGTCCAGACAGATCCGGCCGGTGACGGTGGTCAGCCAGGCGCCGGGGGCCCGTACCTCCCGGCGCCGGTCGGGCGGCAGGGCGTACCAGCGCGCGTACGCCTCCTGCACGGCGTCCTCGGCCTCGGTCAGCGAGCCGAGCAACCGGTAGGCGACGTTGATCAGTTGGCCTCGCTCGCCGACCGTGCCGTCGGTGCCCGCCCCCGCTGCCGCCATGCGCTCGCCTTACCTTTCGTGGGCCCGCGTCGTCGGGCTTGGTGAGACCCTACCGAGCCACCGCCCCCGGGCGGAGAAGAGGACCGCGACATGGCCACCCCGACGACGACCGCGCCGCACGGATTCCCTTTCCTGCGGGCCGCGATCGCCCTGCAGACCCTGACCATCCTGCTCCAGGCCGTCTCCGCCGGACTGCTGCTGGCCACCTCCTACGGGGAGACGCTGCACAGCGCCGGCGCCCGGGTGATGTACGGGGCGTCGATGCTCTACCTGCTCGCGGCGGTGCTGGCGTGGAAGCCGGGCGGCGGAGCGGTGCGACCGGTGTGGGAGGCCTCCGGCTTCCTGGCGCTCACCTCGGTGCAGGTGGTGCTCGGTATTGCGCACGTCCCGGCGGTCCATCTGCCGCTGGGGGTGCTGATGTTCGGGCTGAGCCTGCTGGCGCTGGCCCGGCGGTGAGGGCGGGCGGCCTTCCCCGGGCGACGGAACGTCACTTCACCAGGCGGGACCAGTCGCCCGGCTGGCCGGGGTCGAGTTGGCGGAGCCTGTCGAGGACCTTCGGGTCCTGGGCGTCCAGCCAGTCGGCGACCTGGCGGAAGGAGACGCAGCGGACGCCGTCCTGGTGGCAGACGTTCTTCACCACGTCCTCGACGGCGTCCATGTAGATGCCGCCGTTCCAGTCCTCGAAGTGGTTGCCGATGAACAGCGGGGCGCGACTGCCGTTGTAGACCCGGTTGAAGCCGGCCAGGTAGCTGTCCCGGGCCTCCTTCTCCCAGTCGGCGAACTTCTTCGGGTCTCCCTTGGTGGTGTTGCCGGACTGGCCGGCCAGGAAGTTGAAGTCCATCGACAGGCCCTGGGAGGACCTGGCCGGGAAGGGCAGCAGCTGGAGCGGGAAGTTCCAGATGCCGCCCTGCTTGGTCGGCCAGACCTGGAACTCGCCCGGGGAGCTGGCGTCGTAGCGGAAGCCCGCGGCCTTCTCGGCCGGGAGCAGGTTCTTCTGCCCCTCCAGGCACGGCGCGCGGCCGCCGACCAGCTCCTTGGTGTAGTCGAAGGGCAGCGGCGGCAGGTTCTTGAAGCCGGTGTTGGTCTTCCAGTTGGTGACGAAGGAGACCGCCTGGTCGAGCTCGCTCCGCCACTCCTCGGTGCTCCACTCGCCCCCGCCCTTGGTGCCGCAGAAGTGCCCGTTGAAGTGGGTGCCGATCTCGTTGCCGTCCAGCCAGGCGAGGCGCAGCTGCTCCAGGGTGTCCTTGATGTGGGGGTCGGTCGCGTAGTCGATGGACGCGTCGCCCGGGTTGTGCCGGGGTGGGTGGTAGAGCGCGCGCTTGGACTTGGGCAGGGTGTAGAGGCCGCTCAGGAAGTACGTCATCTGGGCGTTGTTGTCCGCGCCCAGCTTGCGGAAGCGGGAGAACAGGTGGTCGTCGCCCTCCAGGGCGCCGTCCCAGGAGAAGACGACGAACTGCGGCGGCTTCTCACCCGGTTTCAGCTTCTCCGGCTTGGACTGCTTGGGCTGCGGGCCGGTGTAGGAGGTGGAGCCGTCCCCGAGCAGGTGGACCTGGCCGTCCCAGGTGGGCGTCGGGGTCGGGGCGGGCGCGGGCGCCGGGTCGGTGGGGCTCGCCTCCGGTGCGGTCGGGTCGGGATCGGGGGCGGCGGCGTTCGGTCTGCCCTCGGAGAAGGAGTCCCCCGTGGTGAGCGTGAGGGACGCGACGACCCCCACGGCCAACAGGACGACCGCACCGCGAGCAGTCCGCACGGATTCCCTTTCCTTCGGCCGACATCTTCGATCACACAGGGTTCTCCCTTGATCGATGACCGGAGCCGTCGGAAACGTTGCACGGGAGGTCGTACGAGTTTTCGGACGGGTATCCGGACGGCCGGCGGGCCTACTCCGCGGCGGGGTGCGGGCCGGCCGGTGCGGCGCCGCTGACGGCGGCCTCGTACAGGTTCTCGACGGCCGGGCCGAAGGCGGCGCTGTAGGAGACCTGGGGGGTGTTGCCGCCGGTGTGGTAGCCGCCGATCACGCCGATCACCGCCCAGCCGCCCGGCCACGGCACCAGCATCGGCCCGCCCGAGGTGCCGCCGGTGAAGGCGTCGCAGGCGATGCGCAGGAAGGTGCCCGGGTCGGCGGGGTCGTCGCTGGGCCAGCGGGTGGTCCGGCTGAGGCACTCCAGCGGCTGCTGCGAGCCGCCCGGGTAGCCGATCATCCGGACCCACGGGTGGACGTACCCCGTGCCGGTCAGCAGGCGCACCGCGCCCGCCGCGTCCTCCAGGCGCTGCCCGGCCTGGTTGGGCTCCGTCACCGCGAAGCCGAAGTCGTAGGCTGCGCCCGCGTGTTCGCCCCGGTCGTAGTACTCCTGGGCGACGTAGACGCCGTCGGCCCGGACCGGGAAGACGCCGAAGGGCGTGAGCCCGTCGTGGTACTGCGGCACGAACGCCAGGTGCCGCTTCGGGGCCCGGCCCGCGTACCCCTTGAGGCAGTGCCCCGCGCTCAGGGCCAGGTCGCGGCCCGGGCTGTGCACCACGGAGCCGCTGCAGGTGCGTCCGGTGCCGTCGGCGTCCGTCCAGAAGAACGCGCCGGCCTGGGGGATGCCGTCGAAGCTGTGGCTCGGCGGGATGAACTCGCCGGGCCGGGGCCCGTCCCCGGTGCCCGGGGCGGCGGGATCGGTGCGCTGGGGGAGTGCGGCCGCCAGGCGGGCCGGTGTCCAGTAGGCGCTCGACCCCCCGGGCTCCGGTGTCGCGGCGGAGGCGGCCGGGACGAGGCCGGCGCCCAGTGACAGCAGGGCGGTCGCGAGTGTCGCCGCCCGCCTGACGGCTTTCGTCCCGTACGCCATGGGGTCGTCCCTCTCTCGTCCGTGTGACGCCGTATCCGTCGGCACCTGGATTGAATTGTCGCGAACCCGTCAGCAGGTGGGGCCGGAACGGCGGCATTCAGCCCAGGCCCGGGCCGGGTGCCATTGACACGGGAGCGCCTCCCCTGAATGCTAAGCAAGCGCTTAGTCAACCTCCGTCGTCCCCGAGGAGCCGCCCGATGCCGCCGACCCCCGCCGACCCGCCCGGCCTGGACCTGGCCCGCCTCCGCGCCCACCTGGACCGGGAACTGCCCGGCACCGTCCGGGGCCCGCTGCGGGCCGAACTCATCGAGGGGGGCCGCTCCAACCTGACGTACGCGCTCACCGACGGCACCGGTCGCTGGGTGCTGCGCCGGCCGCCGCTGGGGCACGTGCTGGCGACCGCGCACGACATGGGGCGCGAGCACCGGGTGATGTCCGCGCTGCGGGACAGTGAGGTGCCCGTCCCGGGCATGCTGCTGATCGACCACGGCACCGAGGTGCTCGGCGCGCCCTGGTACCTGATGGAGCACGTCACCGGCGTCGCCCACCGGGACCGCAGGACCCTGGCCGGCCTCGGCGAGCAGCGGACGGCGGCGCTCGGCCGCCGCCTGGTCGAGACCCTCGCCGCCCTGCACCGGATCGACCCGGCCGCCGTCGGCCTCGGCGACTTCGGCCGGCCCGAGGGCTACCTGGAACGCCAGCTGCGCCGCTGGTCCACCCAGCTGGAGAAGTCCCGCAGCCGGGACCTCCCCGAGCTCGACCGGCTGCACGCCCTGCTCGCCGAGCGGCTCCCCGCCTCGCCCGCGCCCGCCCTGGTGCACGGCGACTACCGGCTCGACAACGTCCTGGTCGACGACGCCGACGCGATCACCGCCGTCCTCGACTGGGAGATGTCCACCCTCGGCGATCCGCTCACCGACATCGGCCTGCTGGTGATGTACACCGAGCTGGCCGGCGTCGGCGGCGGCATCATCCCCGACGCCATGACCGCCCCCGGCTTCCCCGCGGCCGACGGGATCGTCTCGTACTACGCCGAGCTGACCGGCCGCCAGGCCGCCGACCTGGACTGGTACGTGGCCTTCGCCTCGTTCAAGCTGGCCGCCGTCGCCGAGGGCATCCACTACCGCTTCCAGCAGGGCCGCACCCTGGGGGCGGGCTTCGAGCGCGCGGGCGAGATGGCCCCGATCCTCGCCCGGCACGGACTGACCACCCTCAAGGAGGGCTGAGCACCATGGACTTCGCCTACGACGCCCGGACGAACGAGCTCCGCGAGCAGCTGCTCGCCTTCATGGCCGAGCACGTCCACCCCGCCGAGCCCGTCCTCGCGCAGCAGTTGGCCGACCCCGACCGCGAACCCTGGAGCGTCCCGCCCGTCGTCGCCGACCTCCAGACGCAGGCCCGCAAGCAGGGCCTGTGGAACCTGTTCATCCCGGGGGAGCACGGGGCCGGGCTCACCAACCTCCAGTACGCCCCGCTCGCCGAGATCACCGGCCGCAGCATCCAGCTGGCCCCGCCCGCCCTCAACTGCGCCGCCCCCGACACCGGCAACATGGAACTCCTCGCCCAGTTCGGCAGCGCCGAGCAGCAGGAGCGCTGGCTGCGGCCGCTGCTGGACGGCGCGATCCGCTCCGCGTTCGCGATGACCGAGCCCGAGGTGGCCTCCTCGGACGCCACCAACATCGCCACCCGGATCGAGCGCGACGGCGACGAGTACGTGATCAACGGCCGCAAGTGGTACATCACCGGCGCGATGAACCCGGACTGCAAGGTCTTCATCGTGATGGGCAAGACCGATCCGGCCGCCGCCGCGCACCGCCAGCAGAGCATGGTGCTGGTGCCGCGCGACACCCCGGGCCTCACCGTCAAGCGCGGCATGACCGTCTTCGGCTACGACGACGCCGACCACGGCGGCCACGCCGAGGTGCTGTTCGAGGACGTCCGGGTGCCCGTCGAGAACCTGATCGGCGAGGAGGGCGGCGGCTTCGCCATCGCCCAGGCCCGGCTCGGCCCGGGCCGGATCCACCACTGCATGCGGGCCATCGGCCTCGCCGAGCGCGCGCTGGAGCTGATGTGCCGCCGGGCGAGCGAGCGGGTGGCCTTCGGCCGGCCGCTCGCCGAGCAGGGCGTGGTGCAGGACTGGATCGCCGAATCCCGGGTCCGCATCGAGCAGCTGCGGCTGCTGGTGCTCAAGACGGCCTGGCTGATGGACACCGTCGGCAACCGCGGCGCGCACACCGAGATCCAGGCCATCAAGATCGCCACCCCGCGCACGGTCGAGTGGATCCTCGACAAGGCCGTCCAGACCTACGGCGCCGCGGGCGTCAGCCAGGACACCCCGCTCGCCCAACTCTGGGCCGGCAACCGCACCCTGCGCCTGGCGGACGGCCCGGACGAGGTGCACAAGCGCTCGCTGGCCCGGCGGGAGCTCAAGCAGTACCGCTGAGCACCCGGTACGGACCCGGTCGGGCACCTCGGGCGACAGGACCCTGGGTCGCCCCGCCTGGCCCGTAAGGGTGTCATACCGGGGTAGTCAGGGGGACTTGGCTCCCCGGTATGACGGCTCCGCCGCGCCCCGCCCGTAGCGTCTGCCCTGTGACCGATCGGGACGAGGAGACTGGCATGGGCAGGCGGGGACGGGCCGTGGCGGCGGTGCTGTTGGCGGCGTCGGCGACACTCGGGGTGACGGGCGCGCCGGGCGCGGTGGCGGCGCCGGCGGTGGACGACGGGGGCGCTCGGCAGGCCACGGCCTGGCTGCCGCAGCCGACCGGGCCGTACCCGATCGGGACGACCTCGCTGCGGCTGACCGACGCCGGGCGGCAGGACCCCTGGAAGCCGGGCCGCGGGCGCGAGTTGATGGTCAGCCTGTGGTACCCGACCGCCCGCCCGGCCACCGGCGGGGAGCGCGTCCGCTACATGCAGCCGGCCGCCGGGGCGCACTTCGGCGGCGACACCGGGGTCGGTGAACTCAACTACCATGTGCGGCCCGGCAGTACGGACTGGTCGGGGATCCTCACCCACGCCCGCCGGGACGCCCCCGCCCGGCCCGGCGGCCCCCGCCCGGTGGTGCTGTACTCGCCCGGGCTGGGCGACCCGCGCACCTGGGGGACGGCCCTGGTGGAGGACCTCGCCTCGCGCGGCTACGTGGTCGTCACCGTCGACCACACCTACGAGGCCTCCGAAGTCGCCTTCCCCGACGGGGACCTGGCCACCTCGGTGTTCCCCGCCATGCTGCAACAGCCCGGTCTGGACGTCGGCGCCGTGCTGCGCAAGTCCCTGGCCGCCCGGGTGGCGGACACCCGCTTCGTCCTGGACGAACTCTCCGGGCTGCGCCGGGCCCCGGGCCTGCCGGCCGGCGTCGCCGCCTCGCTGGACCTGGACCGGATCGCCATGGTCGGCCACTCGGCGGGCGGCTTCACCGCCCTCCAGGCCATGCACGACGACCCGCGGATCGCCGCCGCGGTCAACCTGGACGGCCAACTGCACTTCCCCGGCCCCGACGGCCAGACCGGCGTCTTCCTGCCCGACTTCGTCGAGGACGGCCTGGACCGCCCGTTCCTGCTGATGGGCACCCGCAGCGAGGACTCCGGCAGCTACCGCGGCCAGCCGGGCTGGAACGCCCTGTGGCAGCACAGCACCGGCTGGCACGCCGACCTCACCCTGGAGGGCTCCCGGCACGGCTCCTACACCGACGCGCAGTCCCTGCTGCCGCAGCTCGCCCGCCAGGGCGCCGTCACCCCGGAGGTGCTGGCCGGGGACGTCGGCGACGTCCGCCCCGACCGGGCCGAGCTCGCCACCCGCTCCTACGTGGCGTCCTTCCTCGACCGATGGCTGCGCGGCCACGACGACCACCTGCTGGACGGCCCCTCGGCCCGCTTCCCGGAGATGACGTACGAGCGGTAGCCCGTGCCACGACACCTCGCCTCAGGAATGCAGGTGCGCCGCGACGTACGGAACGGCGATCTGGTCCACCCCGCGCGTGCGGCCGAAGGCCGGGTGGACGTTGACCTCGAAGACCACGCCGCCGCTCTCGGCGGCGAGGTCGACGCCGGCCAGCGGCAGGCCCAGGGACTTGGTCGCCTGGATCGCCAACTCGGCGAGACCCGGGGGGATTTCGTCGACCTCCAGCAGGGTGGAGACGGCGCCCCGGCACTCGTTGCACGGCGCATCCGGGTCCGCCTGGACGTGCTCCGTCGCGCGGACCACCCGGCCGCCGAGGACGACCACCCGGTACTGGTGGCGCCGCCCGTCGGCGGTGAAGTTCCGGGCGTCCCGGGCGATCAGCCAGGCTTCGTCGAGATCCGCGTAGTGTCGTGCGGCGGCGGCGAGTTGGGCGTGGGTGGTGACGTGGAAGACGTCGTCGCCGCCCATGCCGACGCACGGCCGGGCCCAGACGTCGCCGCCGAGCCGCTCGAAGGCCTCGACGGCGGCCTCCGGGCTCGGCCGGGAGAGCGTGATCGTCGGCATGTGCGCCACACCGTCGCGGGTGAAGCGCTCGACCGTGAGGTTCTTCTCGGTCGCCGCGCGCCAGGCCTCGACGTCGGTGCCGAGCGAGCGGACGCCGGCCGCGCGCAACTGCCGCTGGCAGTGGGCGAAGGCGGGGCGCCGGTGCGGCGGGATCTCGTAGACGACCACCGCGTCCGTGGTCACGACACGCCCTTCGGCCTCCAGCCGGACGGTACCGTGGCCCACGGCTTCGATCCGGCCGGTGGCGTCTCGGGAGCCATCCGTCATGAAGTGCCGCGCGTCCAGCAGGACGGGCTCGCGACCGGTCAGCCGCCGGGCGGCGGTGGCCATCGCGTCCCGGGTGCCCTCGGTCGAGCTGTGATCGGTCAGAAGAACGAGGTCTCGTCGGCCCATGGGGCCATCGAATCGGTGGGCGGCCGTCCCGGACAAGGACGCCTTGCGAGCCACCGGGTGTGGCGCTCTGGCCGAAACCGCCCCGTGCCGCCGTCGGTCGACGGTGAGCACCAGCTTGCCGACCGTCATGGAACCGAAGCAATGGCTTACCGAGTTGCGTTTTTAACCAGGTAACGATTTCATGGGTGGCATGAATCGGACAGTCATTCCTCCCGTGCTCGTCACCGGCGCGACGGGTCGGATCGGCCGCATCGTCGTCGACCGACTCCTCGAAGCGGGCGTGCCGGTCCGCGCCCTGACCCATCGCTCCGAGGCGGCGGCGCCACTGCCGGCGAAGGTCGAGGTCTTCGCCGGTGACCTGACCGTGCCCGAGTCGCTCGACCCGGCGCTGAAGGGCGCCGGTGCGGTCTTCCTGGTCTGGACCGCCCCGCCGCAGAGCGCCGCGGCTGTCATCGAGCGGCTGGCGGCCAACGTGCGGCGGGTCGTCTTCCTCTCCTCTCCGCATCAGACCCCGCACCCCTTCTTCCAGCAGCCCAATCCCATGGCGGCGCTGCACGCCGACATCGAGCGGCTCATCGCGGCCACCGGACTCGAGTCGTCGATCATCCGGCCGGGGATGCTCGCGTCGAACTCGCTGGCCTGGTGGGCGCCCGCGATCCGGCGCGGCGAGGTCGTCCGATGGCCTTACGGCGCCGCGCGGACGGCACCGGTCGACGACCGCGACGTGGCAGCCGTCGCGGCCCGGACACTCCACCAGGACGGGTACGCCGGAGGCGACTACGTCCTCACGGGCCCCGAGTCGCTGAGCCAGGCCGCACAGGTGGACGCCATCGGTGCCGCCCTGGGGCGCCGGATCGCGTTCGAGGAGATGACGCCGGACGAGTTTCGGAGCCTGTCGGAGGGCACGGCGCCCCGGCCGGTCGTCGAGATGCTGCTCGCCGCCTGGGCCGCCGCGGTCGGACCGCCCGCACACGTCACCACCGCGGTGGCCGACATCCTCGGGACGGCCCCGCGAACGTTCCGTCAGTGGGCCGCCGACCACGCCACCGCGTTCGCGCCGGGTTCGTGACCACCTCGACCGCGGCCGGCCGCGTCGTGCTTCGCTAGCGGATCTCCGAGCCGGGGTTGGCGTCGTCCCACTCCTGCCGGGAGGTGAGGATCGCGTCGTGGTGGTCGTACGACCAGTCGACCATCGCCCGCACCAGGTGGGTGAGGCTGTGGCCGAGCGGGGTCAGCTCGTACTCGACCTGTGGGGGGACGGTCGGGTGGACGGTCCGGGAGACCAGGCCGTCGCGCTCCAGCCGGCGCACCGTCAGGGTCAGCATCCGCTGCGAGATCCCCGGCAGGGCGCGCTGGAGTTCGCGGAACCGCCGTACGCCCTGGGCGAGTTCGACCACGGCGAGGACGGACCACTTGTCGCCGAGCCGGGTCAGCAGGTCGCGGATGCCGCAGTCGACGCCGTCGTCGCACCAGACCACCGGACGGGGGGTGGTTACCGCGGTGTGCCCTACTGACATGGAAGTGCCTCCTTACGCCGGACGCCCAGGCTACCGAGGATGGTCACGTCTTCAACGACCAGCCATCTGGAGGAGAAACATGCTGCTCGTCACCGGTGTCAACGGAGGTCTCGGCGCCCTCGTCCTGGAGCGCCTCGCTGGCCGTGCGGATGTCGTCGCCGGGAGCCGGACGCCCGAGAAGGTGCCGGGCGGTCAGCCCGTCCGCCTGGTGGACTTCGACCGGCCGGAGACCCTGGCCGAGGCCTTCGACGGGGTACGGACGCTGCTGCTGATCTCGGCGGGGGCCGCCGAGGACGACGTGGTGATCGCCCGGCACGGCGCGGCGATCGAGGCGGCCGAGAAGGCGGGCGTCGAGCACGTCGTCTACACCAGCCTCTCCGGCGACGGCGACCACCTGCCGTACGCGCTGGCGCACCGCTGGACGGAGCGGCGGCTGCGCGAGTCCGGCACGCTGCGTTGGACGGTGCTGCGCAACGGCCTCTACGCGGAGCTGCTGGCCGCGATCGCCGCGCCCGGTCCGGACGGGGTGATCACCGCGCCGCTGGGGGCGGGGAGGCTGGCGGCCGTGGCCCGGGCGGACCTGGCCGAGGTGGCGGTGAAGGTGGCGCTGGCGCCCGCCGGGCACGCGGGGCGGACGTACGAGCTGGTCGGGGAGCGGGCGGTGGGCGGCGCGGAGGTGGCGGAGGTGCTGGGCGCCGAGTACCGCCCGGGCGGGCTCGCGGAGGTCCGGACGGCGCTGGCGGCCTCGGACGCGCTGCGCGACTTCCAGGTGCCGATGACGGTGGGCACCTACTCGGCGATCGCGCACGGCTTCCTGGCCGGGCCGGGTGGGCCGGGCGACCTGGCGGCGCTGCTGGGCCGCCCGCCGCGCCCGGCGCTGGAGGTCATCGCGGGGCGTTAGGGGGCCTGCGGGGCCCGGTCGGCGGCGCGCTGGGCGTCGATCCGGGCGTGGGCGTCCGGCCAGGCGATCGGCAGCCGCTCGACCGGGGTGTCCCAGAAGGTGAAGGTGGACTCCCGCATGGTGGAGCGCAGCCCGGTCATGGTGCTGCGGTGGGGTTCGGCGGCGGCGAAGGCGTTCAGCGCCTCGCGGCTCTCCCAGGCGGAGAGCGTCCAGAAGGTCCGCCGGAGCGGCCGGGCGATCAGCGAGGCGCCCAACGCGCCCGGGGTGTTGCGGAGTTGGCGCCAGACGGCGAGCGAGCGGAGGAAGAACCGCGGGACGTCGGCGAGCGAGCGGACCTCGAAGCGGGAGGCCATCACGACCGCCCGGGTGCCGGGGGTGGGGGGATTCGGGGCGATCCAGGGCAGTGTGGGCACGGCTGAACTCTCCTCGTCGGCGGAGGGCGCCACATTGGGGAGCGGCACCAGGTGCTCGGGCTGGTGCTCGGGGCCCGGCCGGTGGACGAGGACGCCCCGGAACCCGAACCGGCGCCCGGCGCCGCCGAGGTGGACGCGCTGATCGACGCCCTCGGCTGGGAGGTCTCCGAGCACGCCCCCGCCCGGGCCGTGCTCGGCGAGACCCTGGAGACCCTGCGCTCGCTCGGCGCCGCACTCGACCCCGCCACCCTGCGCGGCTACGCCGAACTGGCCGAGCGGACCGCCGTCCTCGACCTCGACCAGCTCGACCCGGCCGCGGACCCGCTGGAACAGGCCGAGCGGGCCCTGCTGCGGACCGTCCTCCTGGAGCCGGCGTTGCTCGCGCTGCGGCGGCTGGCCCAGGAGAACGAGTCCGCCCGGCGCGGAGGTTGAGCCACCTGCGGTCGGACCGCCCGCCGTCGAGCTGCCCGCCGTCGGGGGCTACTCGCCCAGGACGGCGATCCGCCCGGTGCTGCGCCCGTCGGCCACCAGCTGCACGGCCGCCGCGGCCTCGGCCAGCGGGACCCGGGCGCTGACCAGCGGCCGGACCACGCCGTGCTCGGCGAGCTCGGTCAGCGCGTCGTGGGCGGCGCGCACGGCCCGCGGGTCGTGGGTGTTGTACAGGCCCCAGTGCAGGCCGAGGATCGAGTAGTTCTTCACCAGGGCGTGGTTCAGCGCCGGGGCCGGGATCTGCCCGGCGGCGAAGCCCACCACCACGATCCGGCCCTCGAAGGCCACGCACTTGGTGGAGCCGGTGTAGGCCTCCCCGCCGACCGGGTCGAAGACCACGTCCGCGCCGCGCCCGCCGGTGAACTCCTTGACGGCGGCGACGAAGTCCCCGGCCGGGCCGTCGGCCGTCCGGTCCACCACCAGGTCGGCGCCGAGCGCCCGGGCCGCCTCGGCCTTGGCCGGGCCGCCGACCACGGCGACCACCCGGGCCCCGGCGGCCCGGCCGAGCTGGACGGCCGCACTGCCGACCCCGCCCGCCGCGGCGTGCACCAGCAGGGTCTCGCCGGCCCGCAGCCGGGCCCGGCGGTGCAGGGCGAACCAGGCGGTCTGGTAGCCGATGTGCAGCGCCGCCGCCTCGGCGTCGTCCAGCGCCTCGGGCGCCGGGAACGCGGCGGCGGCGTCCAGCAGCGCGTACTCGGCGAAGGCGCCGTGCGGCAGTACCGGGTTGCCGATCAGCCGCTCGCCGCGCCGGGCGCCGTCCGCGACCTCGCCGCACAGCTCCACGCCCGGGGTGAACGGCAGCGGCGGGCGGACCTGGTACTGCCCCCGCACCATCAGCGCGTCCGGGAAGTTCACCGCCGCCGCCCGGACCCGGACCAGCAACTGCCCCGGGCCCGGCACCGGCCGGGCGGCGTCCTCGGCGAGCCGTAGCACCGCGGCCGGCTCGCCGAGCTCGGTGACCTGCCAGGCCCTCACAGCGCTCCACCCTTCTCCAGCCCCTGCTGGAGCCGGTTCACCCCGGCGAGCCAGCGGTCCGGCTCGGTGGCCCGGACGCGGTAGTACTCGGCGACCTCGGGGTGCGGCAGGATCAGGAAGCGGTCCTGGCGCAGCCCGTCCAGCGTCGCCTCGGCGACGTCCTCCGGATCCAGCGCGGTCGGCACCAGCAGCGCCTCGCCGACCGCGCCGGTGGAGGCCAGCATGTCGGTGCGCACCCCCTGGGGGCAGAGCGCGTGCACCCGGACACCGCGGTGGCGGTAGGTGGCGGAGAGCCACTCGGCGAAGGCGAGCGCGCCGTGCTTGCTGACCGCGTACGGGGCCGAGCCGAGCATGGTGAGCAGCCCGGCGGCCGAGACGGTGGCCAGGAAGCGGCCGTGGCCGCGCTCCAGCCAGCGGGGGAGCAGCAGGTCGGCGGCCCGTACGTGGGCCAGTACGTTGACCTCCCAGGCGCTCGCCCAGGCCGCCGCGGGGGCGTCGGCGCCGCCGATCGGGGCGACGCCCGCGTTGGCGCACCACACGTCGACCTCGCCGAGCTCCGCGCGGGCCCGGTCGACCAGGGCGGCGAGGCCCTCGGCGGAGGCGGCGTCCCCGGGGACGGCGGTGCCGCCGCACTCCTTCGCGACCGCGCGGGCGGCGTCGGCGTCCAGGTCGTTGACCACCACCCGGGCGCCGGCCGCGGCGAAGGCCCGGGCCAGGGCGGCGCCGATGCCCCGGCCGGCGCCGGTCACCACGACGCCCTGGCCGGTCAGGTCGCTGCCCGGGCCGGTCGGTGCGTTGAGCCCGTCCGCTGCGTTGAGCCCGTCCGGTCCGCCGAGCCCGGTCGGCGCGTCCGGCCCGCCGGTCACAGCCCACCGCCGAGGGTGACTCCGCCGTCCACCACCAGGGTCTGGCCGGTGATCCAGCCGGCCTCCGGGGAGAGCAGGAAGGCCACCGCGCCCGCGACGTCCTCGGGGACGCCGAGCCGGCCCAGCGGATAGGCCTTGACGACCTTCTCCTCGCGGCCCTCGTACAGCGCCTCGGCGAACTTGGTCTTCACCACGGCGGGGGCGACGGCGTTGACCCGGATGCCCTGCGGGCCCAGCTCGGCGCCGAGTTCGGTGGTGAGCCGGATCAGCGCGGCCTTGCTGACGCCGTACATGCCGATCCCGAGCGAGGAGCGGATGCCCGCGACGGAGGCGACGTTGACCACCGAGCCGCCGTGCTCGCCCATCCAGGCGGCGTGCGCCCGGCGGGTCCAGGCCAGCGGGCCGAGCACGTTGACGGCGAAGATCTTGGCGGCCGCGTCGGGGTCGGTGTCCAGGATCGGCCCGTAGATCGGGTTGATGCCGGTGTTGTTGACCAGGTGGTCGAGCCGTCCGAAGGCCTCCAGGGTGCGGGCGACCGCCTCCTCCTGGTGGGCCGGGTCGTCGGCCTTGCCGGCGACCGCGATCGCGTTGTCCGGGCCGCCCAGGTCGCGGACCGCCTCGGCGAGCGGCTCGGGGTTGCGGGCGGTGAGGCAGACCTTGGCGCCGCGGTCGACCAGTTCGCGGGCGATGCCGAGGCCGATGCCCCGGCTCGATCCGGTCACGACGGCCACCCGGCCCTTGAAGGAGTGCACCACGGAGGGTCCTGCCTTTCGGGTCTGCTCTACAGTGCTGACTAAGCGCTTGCTCAGCATGCTGTCGGTGCGAGAGCCTGTCAACAGTCCGGCGGCCGCAGCGGAGCGGCCGGCGGGAATGCCTGTACGACTCTCTGGGAGGATGGCGCCATGACCAGCACGCCCATCGCCGACCTCTGGCCGACCCTGCCCGGCGCCGACACCCGCCCCGAGGCGGCGTACCGGCTGCTCCAGGCGGCCGTCGAGTCGTTCGCGGAGCGCGGCTTCCACGCCACCACCACCCGGGACATCGCCACCGCGGCGGGCATGAGCCCCGCCGCGCTGTACATCCACTACCAGTCCAAGGCCGCCCTGCTCGCCGAGATCAGCCGGGCGGGACACGCCGCCACCCTCACCCTGGTCCGGGAGGCGGCGGCCGGGGAGGGCGGCCCGGCCGAGCGGATGCGCCGCGTGGTCGAGCAGTTCACCGCCTGGCACGCCCGGGCCCGGACGGTCGGCCGGGTGGTCAACTACGAGCTGCACGCCCTGCCCGAGGACGCCTACGCCGAGGTCGCGGCGCTGCGCCTGGACATCGAGCGCGAGGTCAGCGCGCTGATCGAGGCGGGGGTGGCGGCCGGGGAGTTCGAGGTCTCGGAGGTGCGCACGGCGGCCCGCGCGGTCACCTCGCTGGGCATCGACGTCTCCCGCTGGTACACCGAGCGCTCCTCCGGTACGCCCGAGGAACTCGGCCGCCGTTACGGCGAGTTGGTGCTGCGGATGCTCGGCGCCCGGGTCTGACCGGAGCGCCCCCGGGTGCCTTGCCCGCTCAGGACCCGTCGGCGTCCGCTCAGGGCCCGTCGGCGCCGTAGAAGCCGTCGAGGGGCGGCTCCGGCATCCCGTCCAGCAGGCGGTCCAGGCCGGTCAGCATCTCGGCCCGGTCGTCGAAGTCGGCGAAGCGGGGGACCAGCGCGCGCAGTCGCGGGTAGTCGGCCGCGGGCAGCCGGTGCAGGCCGAGGCGCAGCACCGGGTCCGGCTCGTCCGGGTTGTCGACCACCTGGCGCTTGTCCACCAGCAGGAAGCCCAGGTTCCAGGCCACGAAGGTGCGGTAGATCGTCAGCGCGGTGGTGTCGTCGAAACCGGCCCGGGCGAGCACCGACAGGATGTGCTCGGTGAGGGCGAGGGCCGGTGCCGGGCGGCGGGACACCGGGACGGCCAGCGGGCGGGTGGCGACCAGCGGCAGGATCTCGGGGTGGGCGTGCGCCACGACGGCGAAGGCCTGGGCGATTCGGCGCAGCTCCGTCCGCCAGCCGTTCTCGTGGCCGCTGCCGAGGCCGGTGCGCAGTTGGGTGTTGATCTCGGTGAAGTAGGCCTCGGTCAGGCCGTCCAGCAGGGCTTCCTTGCCGGGGGTGTAGCGGTACAGGGCCATCGACTCGACGCCGAGCTCCGCCGCCAGCCTGCGCATGGTCAGCGCGCCGAGCCCCTCGCGGTCCACCAGGGCGACGGCGGCGTCCAGCACCAGGGGGCGACTCAGGCGCCCGCGCTTCTCGGGGCCGTCCCGCTCAGCCATGTCCGCACTCCTCCGAGTCGGTGCCGGTGGGCCGTCGGCCGTGCCCGGGCGGCGGGGTCGGACGGGGGCCGGGGCCGGGCAGGTCGCAGGTTACGCAGCGGATACAGAACCAGGATACAAGGGACGAATACCCGGAAAACAGGCCTCGGCCGTGCCCCGCTCGGTCACGGAGCGCAACCAGTGTCCGGGTGCGGCCAGCTGTGGCCGGGTGGGGCGAGGGCGCGGCCGGGTGCGGCCGGGTGGGGCGAGGGCGCGGCCGGGGCGGGTCAGGGCAGCAGCCGGACGGCCAGCCAGCCCACCAGCGCGGCCGAGCCGAGGGCGGTCCACCGGCGGCCGCGGGTGCCGGCCAGGGTCCGGCCGAGCAGGGCGCCGCCGAGGGCCAGCAGCAGTTGCCAGCTCGCCGAGGCGGCGAACACGGCGAGGGGGAAGACGGTGCGGGCGAGCGGGCCCGCCGGGCTGCCGGGGCCGTCGCCCAGGATCAGAGCGGCGAAGTACAGCACCGTGAGCGGGTTGAGCAGGGTGATCCCGAGCAGGGTCAGGAAGGCCCGGCCAGGGCCGGGCGGGGTCGGCGCCGCGAGGGCGGCCGGGGTGCCGGGGGCGCGCAGGGCGGTGACGGCGGTGCGGACGGCCAGGGCGAGCAGCACGAGGGCGGAGGCGATCCGCAGCGGCGTGGCCACCGGCACCAGCAGGGGCGCGAGGCCGCTGCCGCCGAGGGTGGCCGGCACGGCGTACAGCCCGTCCGCGGCGGCCACGCCGAGGGCGGCGCAGGCCCCGGTGCGCAGCGAGGTCCGCGCGGTGAGCGCCACCAGGTAGGCCCCGACGGCCCCCACCGGCACGGCGACGCCCCACCCGGCGAGCAGCCCCGCGACCAGCGCGGCCCTCATGCGAGGGCGCGGTCGGGCCTCCGGGGGCGGCCGGGCTGCTGCTGACCGGCGGCCGGGCGGGCGGCGGCGGTCACGGGCAGCGGGCGGGCGGGTGCCGAGGTCATGGGTCGATGGTGGCGGGTGGGCACCGGGGGGTGCCAGTGGTTTCTCCCGTGCGGGCGGGTAGCGTGGGACACTCCGTGGACACTGTGTCGAGGAGCACCCCGATGAGCAGTCAGAACGACCACGTGCGCGAGCTGTTGGCCGAGGCCTGGCGGTCCTGGGCGGAACGCGGGGCGGCTCTCGGAGCCGCGGACTGGGACCGGCCGACCCGGCTGACCGAGTGGACCGTACGGGACCTGTACGCGCACGTGGCGCCGGTGCCGGAGATGTTCACCGGACTGCGCACGGCCGTCCTGGACGGACCGGCCGAACTGACCTGCGGGGCGGACGTCCTGCGGACCTTCAACCGGCCGGGCGGGCTCGCCCACACCGCCGCCGGACAGGTCGCCGAACTGGCCAGGGAGGCGGCCAGGGCGAGCGAACCGGCGGCGCTCATCGCCCGGTTCGGCACCGAGGGCCCGGAGGCCCTGGCCGGGCTCGCCGACCTGCCGTCGAGCACCGTGGTGGCGCACCCGCTGCTCGGCAGCGTCACGGTCGGGGCACTCGGCGAGGTGGCGCTGATGGAGGCGACCGTCCACCTGCTGGACCTGGTCGCGGCCGTCGGCGGCCCCGCGCCGGCCGAGCGGGCGCTGCGGTTCACCAGCGCGCTGCTGGCGGAGGTCGCCGACCCGGTGGCCTTCATCGAGGCGGCCTCGGGCCGCAGTTCGGAGCCGGTGCTGCCGGTCATCCGCTGACCCCGCCGGGGCGTTCGCGCTGGTCAGGCGTATGATCTGGCCCTAGGACGGATCAACTGGGGGGCGTTGATGGACAATCTGTGGAACCTGTGGTGGCTGCTGCCCATGGTGATCTACGGTGGCTCGGACCTGGCCCGCAAGGCGTTGAAGACCCGGCACAAGCGCAAGCTGGAGGTGCTGGAGGCGACCGAGCGGCAGCGGGTCGCCCTGGAGGCGGCCGGCCGCCCGCCCGAGCCGGTCTGCGGCTGCACCCACCACCTGGCCAAGCACGACAGGCAGGGCCGCTGCCACGAGGTGGTCGAGGCGCCCACCGCCTGGGACGCCGACCGGCGCCCGGTGAGTTACGAGCCGCGGCCCTGCAACTGCCAGCAGTACGTGGGTCCGGAACCGCTGGGCACGGTGTACGCGCCGGAGCTCACCGACCGCTGATGCCGCTGATGCGAGGCGGATCGGCGACCAGGGGCTCGGTGTCCGGGGGTTCGGCGACCGGGGGTTCGGTGTCCGGGAAGGGCTGCTCCGCCCAGATGACCTTGCCTTCGCGGACGTAGCGGGTGCCCCAGCGGTGAGCGAGCTGAGCGACCAGGAACAGTCCGCGCCCGCCTTCGTCGGTACTGGCGGCACGGCGCAGTCTCGGTGAGGTGCTGCTGCCGTCGGTGACCTCGCAGATCAGCGCGAGACTGCGAAGCCGTCGTACCTGGATGGGCGGCCCGCCGTAGCGAATGGCGTTGGTGGCCAGCTCACTGATGATCAGTTCGGTGGAGAACGACAGCTCCTCCAACCCCCAGTCGGCTAGCTGTCGTGCGACCGCGGCGCGGAGGCCGGCGACGGCCGCAGGGTCGGCGGGCAGGTCCCACTGCGCCACCTGTCCGCCGTCGAGCGAGCGGGTGCGGGCGACGAGCAGGGCGACATCGTCCCGCGGCTTGGCCGGGAGCAGGGCTTCGAGCAGGGTGCGGCACAGCTCCTCCGGGGTCCCCGCGGCGCGGGTGCGTGCGTCACGCACCGCGGCGAGCACGACCTCGGGGTCCTGAGAACCGTCGTGGACCAGGCCGTTGGTGAAGAGCACCAGTTCACTGCCCTCCTCGAGTTGGAGCTCGAGGGTCTCGAACGGTTGCCAGCCCAGTCCGAGCGGCGGCCCGGTCGGGACATCCGGGAGGTCGACCCGGCCGTCAGGCCGGACCAGTACGGGCGGTGGGTGGCCGGCGCTGGCGAGGGTGAGGTGCCGCGAGACCGGGTCGTACACGGCGTACAGACAGGTGGCGCCAGCAATCGTGTTCCCGGCGGGGGTACGCGCCTGCTGCTCGTGGTCCAGGCGTTCGACGAGGTCGTCGAGATGGGCCAGGACCTCCTCGACCGGCAGGTCGAGGTCAGAGAAGTTCCGTACCGCGGTGCAGAGCCGCCCCATCGTGGCGGACGCCTGCACTCCGCGACCGACCACGTCGCCCACCACGAGCGCCACCCGGGCGCCCGAGAGCGGGATCACGTCGAACCAGTCGCCGCCGGCGCCGCCGCGGGCAGGCACATAGCGGTGCGCGGCCTCGACGGCGTTCTGATCGGGCAGGTCGTGGGGCAGCAGGCTGGTCTGCAGAGCAAGGGCGGTGGCGTACTCCCGGGTGTAGCGCCGGGCGTTGTCGATGCTCACGGCCGCGCGACTGACGAGTTCCTCGGCGAGCAGCAGGTCGTCCTCCTCGAACGGAGGCGACTGCCCGGACCGGTAGAGGACGACGACGCCCAGGACGATGCCACGGGCGCGCAGGGGCACCGCGATGAGCGAGTGGATGCCTTCCGCACGAATCCGCTCGGTGCGGTCCGGATCCTGGGCGATCCACCCGGCCGCCGTGTAAAGGTCCTGCTCGAGGACCGACTCCTCCGAGGCCAGGCAGATCGCCTGCGGGGTGGACCGGCCGTACAGAATCGGCTCACCCACCTCGTACAGGTGCGGGGACGGCCGGATCCCGCTGAGCGCGACGCGGCGGACCGGCTCGCCGAGGCCTGGTGGCTCCTCGCCGCTGAGCACGGCGTCCGGGATGTCCACGGCGGCGAAGTCGGCGAACTTCGGGACCGCGACCTCGGTCAGGTCCTCGGCCGTGCGCGTCACGTCGAGGCTGGATCCGAGGCGCCCGGCATCACTCAGCAAGGACAGGCGCTGCCGGGAGAGCAGTGCCAGCCGTCCCACGCCCGGCTCCCCGATGGCGACCAGCCACGGCGGGGACTGAGGCGGTGGCGACGGCGCCGCGCTGAGGGTGGCCGCCGAAGGCGGCGACCGCCGCGCGGGGGGCTCCTGGCCCGGTCCTGAACCGTTGCCGTGCCCGATGATCGTCTCGGTGGCTCGCATCGCCGCGGAGTCCAGACAGCGCAGCGCACCGTCGGGCAGCACGGCCTCGACCGCGAACCCGGCAGGGCCGACCCCGTCATCCACCAGGCGGCAGAGCAGGGTCGCGACGCGATCCACAACACCGCGATCAACGGCGAGACGGCGACCGTCAAGTTCACCGGTACCGGCCTCCGTGTCCTCGGTGAACTCAACTCCGACCAGGGCCAGTTGGCCGTCACGCTGGACGGCGCCCCCGCCGGCACCGTCGACACCTCCACCTCCGGCCCCCGACCCGTCGCTCGTCTACTCCGGCAGCTGGTCCTACCTCACCGGCCGCGGCTACGGCGACTTCAACGACGACGTCCACTCCACCACCACCGACGGCGACTCGGTCACCGCGACCTTCAACGGCACCGGCGCCGACGTGGTCACCGAGACCAACAGCGACGAGGGCACCATGGACGTCTACGTCGACGGTCAGCCGCGCGGCAGCGTCAACGCCAACACCCCCACCCGCAACGCCCAGCAGCGGGTCTACACGATCGACGGGCTGCCCTACGGGGTGCACACCCTGAAACTGGTCAAGATCAGCGGCAGCTACCTGCTGGTCGACCGCCTCACCTACCGGTAGCGGAGTGCGCCATGGCTGTGCCGCCGCGGCCTGCGGCGGCACAGCCGTGTCCTCCCTGGAGCCGGCCGGTAGCCCTCGGCACCGGTCACCGCCGAGCGGAATGCCGTCCTTGCTGGTCGAGTTCGTGGCCCTGGCCGTCCTGGCCGCCTTGGCCGGACGGATCACCGGCCTCGGCGGCGGCCGGGGCCGCGACCCGGCGCGTTCCACCGCCGACCGGGAGGAGCCTCGGCCGTCGGCGTGCCGCCAGGTCCTCGATCCAGCCGAACAGCAGCACGGCCGCCAAGGTCCAGAGGAGCGTGCCCAGCAGCAGGACGGCATCGTTGACCGGGGCGGTGTCCAGCCCGACTTCGGCGAGCAGCAGGCCGGTGAAGAAGATGCCGGGGTTGTGCCAGAGGTAGATCGTGACCGCCCGGGCGTTGAGCAGGGAGACCAACCGGTCCAGCGCCGGAATCCGGCTCGGTGAGGACATCTTCGGCTGCCACCGCAGCAACAGCAGCACGAAGGCGAACGACCAGTAGGTGTTGGCCATGGGATCCGCGGTGAGATCGAAATTCGATTCCGCCCGATTGGTCCAGGCCAGCCAGCCGCCGACCACGAAGGCGGCCAGGGCGACCGGCACCACCAACCGCCACCTGAGCCGGCGCAGGGTGCCGTCGTGGTGGGCGAAACCGAGCAGCCAGCAGGCCAGGTAGCTGCAGAGATCGGTGATCGGCCCGGTGATCTCGTCGCTCATCCCGTACGAATTCAGACTGAACAGGTACACCAGCAGGAACGGCAGGGCGAGCATGACCACCGGGAGGCGGCGGAACAGCGGAAGCAGCACCGGCGACAGCAGTACCAACCACAGGTAGGTGCTGATGTACCACAGGACTCCGACGAATTCCTGGCCCCAGTCGCTGGCCGGTGGGGAATTCAGCGGAACAATCCAGAACAGCATTCTGGGGTCGGTCGCCGCCGTCCGGTCGTCCACCGTCCAGCCGTGGATCAGCATGACCGAGACGGCCACCGCACCGAGCACCCAGAACGACGGCAGCAGGCGGCGGAGACGGCGGCCGACCGTCACCAGCCCCGACTTGTCCATCGACGCGGCCATCAGGGAGCCGGCGAGGGCGAACATGATGCCCATCGACGGAAAGACGATCGTGAGCCAGCCCAGGTTCAATGCGTGATAGACGATCACCCGCACAATGGCCAGTGCACGAATCGTATCGATGTAGCGGTCCCGAATTGCTGTCACGGGGTGGTCTTCTCCGATCCGATGGGAGACGTGGTGGGGCGGGGAAGGCCCTCGTCGTCGGCGGTGCCAGGGGGGACCACTGTAGACATGGTTTCCACCCGCGCCGAAGCAACGGATTTCGCCGATGCGTGATGCCGGGTGACCTCATCAAAACCTCAGGATTGCCCTGAAAGAATCCCCGTCGGCAGCCGCACATTCGATCCGACCGGAATGGAAGGGAAACCGCCGTGCTCTCCGAGCCCCCGACGCCTGCGGAGTCCGCGGGGTCCGCGGAGTCCGCCACCGGCGCCGCCCGGCCGCGTGCGGAATCCGGACCCGCGCCGAGCCCTCGTCGGCGCCGCCGGCTCGCCGTGGTGCTCGACGTGGTCGTGGGTGCCGTCGTGGTCGCCGCGGCCACCGCCCTGATGCTCTCGCAGCGGAGCGGGCAGGCCGCTGGGACTCCGGCGGCCGGCCCGTCCGGCACCTGGATCGTCGGGCTCGCCGAGATCCCCCGTACGACGGACCGGGAGGAACGGGACCAGCAGGTCGCCGAGCTCCAGGAGCGAGTGCCCGGCGCTTCGCTCGTCGACAGCGACACCTGGGCCTCCCTGCCTCCGGACGCCTGGGTCGTCCGTGCGCCGGGGGAGTTCGCCGACGGCTTCGAGGCCCTCGCCTACTGCGACCGGCTCGGCTCCGACGAGTGCAGCGCCCGCTACCTCAGCCATGACGAGGACGACCAGGGCTACGTGTGCGAGGCGGCGCCCGCACCCGACCCGGAGGCCTGTCGCCACCCCGGTGACCGGACGGAGTCCGCACCCCGTTGAGCCGCTGTCAGGTGCGCCCGGAATCCTGATCCGCCGACGGCCGTCGACGGCCGTCGAGGGCCGTCAAGTCCGCCGGGAGCTCGGCTTCGTGACGTCCGTCGTACCTGGACGGCGGGCGGGCCCCGGCCGGTGCCCGGGGGAGGGGTGACCGGTCGGGGCCCGCAGGTCAGGGATGGTTCAGGAGGAGGCGGCGACGTGTTCGGCGGCCTGCTGCTCGGTCAGGTACTCCTCGCGGATCTCCTTGGGGCCGAAGGGCCACACCTTCTCGACGCGGGACCAGACCAGGTAGACGACGCCGCCGAGGGCGACCCAGCCGATGGACCACTCGATGGGGTGGATACCGGGGTTGGCCTTGTCGGCGTATCCGTAGATGGCCAGCCAGCCGATGCCGGCGATGACGCTCGGCAGGGGGTAGAGCAGCATCTTGTACGGGCGGGCCAGGTTCGGTTGCCGCTTCCGCAGTACGGTCACGGCGGCGATCTGGGCGAGCGCCTGGATGATCACCATGACCGTGGTCAGCAGGGTGATCAGGATGGTCAGGGGCGGGTGGTCGGCGGAGGTCCCGATGTGGCGGGCCAGGAGGTAGCCGGCGGTGGTGATGACGCCCATGGTGAGCAGGCCGGCGGTGGGGAAGTTGTGCCTGGGGTGGAGCTTGGCGAAGGAGCGGAAGAAGAGGCGGTCGCGGGCGGCGTCGTAGGGGACGCGGGAACCGCCGAGCAGGCCGGTGAAGACCGAGGCGAAGGCGGTGACGAGGATGAGGACGGTGATGATGTTGGCGGGGGTCTTGCCCAGGGTCTGTTCGAGGACGAGGGAGACCACCGACTGGGAGGCTTGGCTGTTGGGGTCGAGCATGTCCTTCCAGGGCACGACGCCGAGGACGCCGATTTGCAGCAGCAGGTAGATGAACATGACGCCGAGCACGGAGTAGACGATGGAGCGGGGGAGCACGCGGCCGGGGTTCTTGACCTCGGCGCCCATGTAGGCGGCGGTGTTGTACCCGAGGTAGTCGTAGATGCCGATGGTCAGGCCCGAGGCGAACCCGAGCCAGAAGGTGCCGCTGCCGAGCTCGATGGCGTGCTCGGGCCAGCTGAAGGCCATCGACGGGTGGAAGTGGGTGAAGGAGGCGAGGATCACGGCGGCCACGGAGACGAGCATCACGATCCACATGACGACCGTGACCTTGCCGATGTTCTCGACCTTGCGCCACAGCAGGAGGACCACCAGCGCGACGACGCCGACACCGACGAGGTCCCCTTGACCGGTGCTCATGTCGGGCCACAGGTAGCCGAGGTACTGGACCAGCCCCTGGACGCCGGTCGACATGATCAGCGGGATGAAGAGCATCGCCGTCCAGACGAACAGGAACGGCATCAGACGCCCGGTGCGGTACTGGAACGCCTCGCGGAGATAGACGTAGGTACCGCCGGAACCCGGGAGCGAGGCGCCCAGTTCGGCCCAGACGAGGCCGTCGACCAAGGCCAGGAGTGCGCCGGCGATCCAGCCGATGACGGCCTGGGGGCCACCGAAGGCAGCGACCATGAGGGGGATGGTCACGAACGGACCGCAGCCGACCATCTGGCTCATGTTGATGGCGGTGGCTTGGAACAGGCCGACCCGTCTGATGAGACCGGGGCCTTGCTGGGTGGTCAAAGGGTGCCTCCTGGGGGCTAGAGGTGGCGGTGTGGGAAAAGTAAAATTCCTTAACAGGATCGCGGTCAAGAGCGGAGCAGGTCACGGATCGGGTTCACTTCGGGACGCCGGTCTGGCGAGGGGCCGTGCGGTGAGGACCTCGGGTCCGGCGCGGCGATCGGCGGCGCGAACGGCGTCGGTGGCAGGAGGGGTGCGGTGCCACCGCGCGGTGACGGGCCTCTTCGGCGGATCGGTGGTGTGCCAGCGTTGTGGTGTCCCGGCGTTCTCGTGCGGCACCACCGCCCGCGCGGTTCAACTGTGCCCGGACTGCACGGAACCGGGCGGCCGGTCCGCTCGGAACCGGGGTACGGCGGACCCTGGTGCGGGTCCGCGGGGTCGGCCGTCGCCAGGTGGTCGGCCTTCGAACGACCGTACTCCGCCGACCGACCCGGACGGAACCCTCGAACCGCGTGGCAGCACGCGGGCCGCCGCTACTCCTCGAGCGGTTCCTGGGCGCGCTGCCACTTCTCGAAGACCAGCTCCCGCGTGATCTCCACCCCCATGGCCACCGCGCCGTGCAGCACGGCGCCGTCGCCGAGCTCCGAGGCCGCCAGGTTCAGCCGCAGCGGTGTGATGCGCGGCAGGGCCGCGCGGATCAGCGGGATCAGCAGGTCCGCGCTGCTACCGATGCCGCCGCCGAGGACCACGAGCTCCGGGTCGATGACCGCGGCGACCGAGGCGATGCCGTGGGCGAGGCGCTGCGCCTCCTCCGCGACGACGCTGCGGGCGAGTTCGTCGCCCGCCCGGGCCGCGTCGAACACCTGCTTCGCGGTGGTGACGTCCAGCAGGCCCTTGGCGTGGGCCATGGCGACCACGGCCCCGCCGGCGGCGGACTCCTCCAGGAGGGCGTGCCGGGTCCCGCCGGCCGAGCCCTCTCCCGTCGCGCTGCAGCACGGCAGGTAGCCGAGTTCGCCGGCGGCGCCGTGGGCACCGGGGAAGAGCTTCCCGTCGACCACGATGCCGCCGCCCACGCCGGCGCCGACCAGGAGGTACATGAACAGTCGCCGCCCCTGCCCGACGCCGCCCGCGTACTCGCCGAGCGCCGCGAGGTTGGCGTCGTTCACCAGGGTCAGGCCGGTGCCCAGCTCCGTCCGGAGGCGGTTGACGATGCCCGGCATTCCCCAGCCCGGGAGGCCCACCGCGTACCGGACCGCGTCGTGCTCGTCGACGGCGCCGGGCCCGCCGATGACCGTGTGGAGGACGCTCTCCGGGGGCACGTCCGCCTCGGCGGTGACCCTGCGGGCCAGGGCGATCACCTTGGACACCGCGCCGTGGGCGTCGCCGGAGTCGTTCGGCTCGTCATGACGGGCCAGGATCCGGCCGTCCAGGTCGGTCAGCGCCACGCGGACCCACCGGCGGCCGACGTGCACCCCCAGCCCGTGTCCGGCGCTCGGATCGGCCTCGTAGAGCACCGGGGAGCGGCCGCGGCCGGGCACGACGACCTTGCCCAGCTCGCGGACCAGGCCCGCGGACTGCAGGCGGCTCAGCGCGGTGGAGACGGTCGGCTTGGACAGCCCGGTGATCCGGGCGAGCTCGGCCCGGGAGGTGGCACCGTCGGTGCGGAGCCGATCGAGGAGGAGCCGCTCGTTGTTGGTTCGCAAGACGCTGCGGTTCCATGCGGCTTCCACGGTGGTCGGCGCTTCCTTTCGGCCGGGCGTTCGGGTGCGGAGGGTCTCGGGCGTCACCTGAGCCTATACGGTCGCGACCGGCGCCGACCGTCCGATGTGCGCCGATGTGCCAGGCCCGGCACGGCCGGTCGGCGCCCTGTCCGTGGCATTCGGATCCCTGCCCACGACATAGAGAACGGACCGTGACGGCGGGGTCACGGTCCGCGTGAGTCGTGCGAGGCCGCGTGGCGGGGTGTGGGCGGCGGCGGGGCGCAAAGTCGGTTCGGGTGGGCGTCTCATCTCCCCTTCGTGGGGCCGGACGCGGCCTCGATGGCGCCCTGGAGGAGGCGGGCGGAGGTGAGGGTCGGCCACGGGCAGTTCCAGCGGCGCCGCGCCGTGCAGCGCGGACCGGGAATGGCGATGTGCCAGCCGGTGGAGAGGACCAGGTGGCGGGAGCCGGTCGAGGAGCAGCTGCCGGGGGCGACGAGCCACAGGTGGGAGCCGTCCAGGAGGTCCTCGATGTAGCTGGTCTCGTGCCGTCCGAGGGCGGTGCGCACGGAGTGGGCCAGCGGCTGGGGGACCTTCACGGCGTCGAAGTCGACGCCGAGGGCGACCAGTCGCAGGCCGTACGGGTCGTCCGGGAGCCAGGGTTGGAGCGTGGCCGGCGGTGGATCCGTCCGAGGTGTCGGTGAGTTGAGGAACATGTGCGTCCTTCACGGCGGGCCGGCGCGGTGCCGCCCGTGGATCGATGGCCTCCTCGCGGGGCGGCGGTGGCGACGGTGGTGACGGTGGTGACGGTGGTGCGCGCCTTGGTAAAGGAGGTTTTCGTAAAAGAGATTTCTCATAGTGTGCACCCGTGGGAGCGTCCGTCAAGAGTTCGTGAAGGCGCCCGGCAAATGCTCCCGGCTCGGCCGGGCCCGTACGTGCCGCTGTGACCGGCCCGGGCGGCCGGGCCGGTCACAGCGGTGGAGCGGGGCAGCGGGTCAGCGGGTGCCGCGGGTTCCGCGGTCAGGAGGTGGGCTTGGCCGCGACGTTGCCGGTGGGGATGTTCCAGCCGGAGACGCGCAGGTTCGGGGTGGCGCCGTTGAGGTCGGAGGTGCGGACGGTGGCGGTCAGGGTGGTGGATTCGCCGGGCCAGAGGCTGACCTGGTTGTCGGACCAGGTCACCGGCAGCACGGGCTTGTCCTGGCCGTCGACGAGGTGGACGTCGGTGAGCAGGGCGGGGGTTTGGCCGGTGCCGGTGTTGGTGAGCGTGACGGTGACCTCGGTGGTGTCGCCCTTGCTCTTGCTGGTGGCCGTGGCGGAGACCTGGGCCTTGTCCTTGGCCAGCTGGTTCAGGCCGTCCAGCGACCCGTAGGACGTGGTGGGGTTGTTCGGCCAGTTGTAGTCGCCGACGACGTCCGGCTCGGTGGACAGCCAGTAGACGTTGCGGCTGACCTCCTTGCCGTCGGAGTCGGTGAGGGTCAGCTTGGCGAGGTAGGTGGTGTCCAGGTTCGGGATGTCCTTGGGGATTTCCTTGAGGGCGATGGCCTTGCCGCCGTCGCCGGGGACGGTGGGCACGTCGGAGTCCCGGTGGAACCGCTGGGTGCCGTCGATGTTGTAGAGGTCGACGTGAGCGGTGAGTCCCGGGGCGGCGTCGGTGCGCCGGTTGACCACGACGACGGAGCGGTTGTCGTAGGAGTACTGGATGTGGACGTCCTCGTTGGCCTTCTTGGCCCCGAAGTACGCGCCGCCCTGGTCGGAGTAGCGGTCGAAGAGCTGCCAGTGGAGGGACGTCCAGGGGGAGTTGAGCAGGAAGTAGATCTGGCCGGTGGAGGGGTTCTTCTCGTCGGTGAAGTTGCGGCCGTACGCCTCGAACTGGGCCCGCACCGCCTCGTACTGGGCGAGTTGGGCCTTGCGGACGTAGTCCTCGAGGCCGGTGAGCTTGCCGTAGCGCGCGGACAGCGCCGTGTTGAAGTCCTTCAGGGTCGAGAAGGACGTGTCCGGAGCCCGGTGGTACAGCACCGCCGAGGGGTCCGTCCACATGGACGTGAGTTCCTCGTCCTTCATCATCCGCTTGAGGGTGTCCATGGTGGGGATGCTCGCGCCGGCGCTCGTCTCGGAGTTGAAGCCCTCGGCACCCCCGTCCTTCTTGAGGTACCAGTACACCGGCGGCACCCACTCGTAGGGGCCGGTCATCTTCATGCCGCTCTCGTAGTCGAGGACGCTGTCCCGGTTGATGTCGCTGAGGACCGGAAGCGTCCAGTCCGCCGCGTTCAGGGCCTCCTTGTAGTCCGACGCCGACTCCGGCGTCGGGGCCTTGTCACTGCCGATGAGGAACGAGATCACGCTGGGGTTGTTGCGCAGGCGGGCCGCCACGGCGGCCATCGAGGCGCGGTTGATCTCGTGCTCGTGTGCGGTGTACGGGCCGGAGTCCTGGTCCTGCCACTTGTTGCAGCACTCCCAGCCCGGCAGCAGGAGCATGCCCGCCTTGTCGGCCATCTCGTAGTACTCGTCCGGTTCCAGGTGCCCTTCCAGCCGGATCGCGTTGATGCCCAGGTTGCGGGCGTAGGCGAACCGGTCGGAGACCTCCTGCGCGTTCCAGCGCCAGAGCAGGTCGGTCGAGTCGTTGGCACCCCTGATCAGGAGGGGGTGGCCGTTGATGATGTACGAGCGCGCCCCGTCCTGGTTCAGGGGGGCCTGGACGTCCCGGATGCCGAAGCTCTTGTGTGCCGTGTCCGTGACGGCGCCGTCGGTCCTCGCCGTCAGCTGGAGGTCGTACAGCGCCTGGTCGCCCATGCCGGCCGGCCACCAGATCCGCGGGTTGTCGATCTTGAGCTGCGAGGTGTCGTCAGGAGTGAACATGACCGGCTTGGAGGTGCGGGGGCCGAGCGTGAGGTCCTTGGCGAACGTCAGGTCGCCGATGCTGCCGGTGACGGTGGAGGTGACGGTGCGGTCGGTGTCGTTGCGCGCCGTGGCCTTGACGGTGACCCGGGCGGAGCTGAGGGAGGGCATGTCCACCGAGGTGATCACATGGGTGTCGGTCAGGGACACCGCGCCGGCGCGCCGGACGCTGATGTCGTAGACCAGGCCCATGTTGTTGTCCGGCGGGGCGGGGTTCCAGTCGATCCAGCCGGAGGTGAAGTCCTTCTTGGGGTCGTTCTGCCGGATCAGGAAGGCGACGGCATTGGGCCCCTGGCGGACCTGGTCCGTGATGTCCAGCTCGTGCGCGGTGTACATGCCCGCGATCTGGTCGGCGGTGGCGACCAGGGTGCCGTTGACGTACACGTCGGCGGCGGAGACGACACCGGTGACGTTCAGGTAGGTCCGGGCGGAGGTGTCGTTGACGGTGAACTCGGAGCGGTACCACCAGGGCACCTGGAACTGCTCCTTCGGAACCGCCTTCATGTTCTCGGAGTAGAACGGGTCCTTGTAGGTGCCGTCGGCCACGAGTGCGGCGAACACCGTGGAGCGGGAGCCGGCCGCGTGCCAGCCGGCCGGACGGTAGTCGGGGCTGGAGATGGCCTCACCGCTGTCCGGCACGTCGGCCGAGGACTCGATGGCGAAGCCCTTGAGGGCGGTGGACGAGCCGGGCGCGTCGGTGACGGTGGTGCTCGCGACCGCGGGCACGGCCGGGGTGGCCGCCCTCGCGTGCAGGGGCGGCCCTCCCACGGCCGCCGCGGCGACCATGATCCCCGCGACGAGCACGGCACTGCCGCGTCGCGTGAGTGCACTGGTCAAGGACATTGGAACCTCCTGGGATGTCAGGTGGGGGGCAGACTTCGCGGCTCCAACCGGACTGACGGGTCGGATGGCGGCACCGGTGCGGTCGTACGGATGGTGACCGGTGCTCCGGATCCGGTCCGGGTGTCGGTGGCCGGTCGAGGGTGGTGATCGACCGGGCTGGTGGGGCGGGTCCGACCCGCCCCGGGGAGGCGTCGTGGGGGACGCCGGGCCTCAGGACGTGTCGGGCCTCAGGGCGCGTCGGGGTCGTCGGCTAGGCCGGGGTGGGCTCCCCGTGCGCGCAGGTCGTCCAGGGCGAGGACGATCGCGCCGTGCAGGGAGGCGTCCCGGCGGAACCGGGCGACCTTGAGCTCGGTGGGGAAGGGCAGGGCGTCGGCCAGCAGGCGCTCGAGTGCGGGGAGGATCTCGGCGGCGGCGGACATCATTCCGCCGCCGAGGACGATGCGGGCGGGGTCGACGAGGGCGGCCATGTTGGCGAGCGCCGTCGCGAGGACGGTGAGTGTCCGGTGGGCCAGCGCCCGCGCGGCGGGGTCGGTGCTGCGGAAGAGGTCGCCGCCGGTGGCGGCCTCGCCGAGGAGTTCCTTGGCGCGTTCGGCCAGTTGCCTGCCGCCGAGGAGTTCTTCGAGCGGGGCGCGGCCGGTGGCGACGGCGTTCAGCGGTGCGTCGCCGGGGTTGACGTAGGCGATCTCGCCGGCCGCCTGGTTGGCGCCGTACACGATGCGTCCGCCGACGGCGAGCGCGGCGGCGAGGCCGGTGCCGAGGTTGATGTAGAGGCCGGGGTCGACGTCGCGCAGTTCGCCGAGGCGAAGCTCGGCGAGCGCGCCGGCCCGGACGTCGTTGGCGACGGGGACGGTCGGGACACCGAACTCCTCGGCGAGGCGCGCGGACAGGGCGAGCTCCTCCCAGCCGGGCAGGTTGGGGGTGAGCAGGATGCGGTGGGACTGGATGATGCCCGGTGCGACGGCGGCGTGGGCGGTGACCGGTGCGTCGAAGCGGGTCTCGGATTCGAGGGCCAGTTGCCGGACGGCCTCGGCGGCGCGCACGAGGGCCTGGTCGGGTCCTTGCTCGGCGAGTGTCGCCAGCCGCTTGCGGACGAGGATCGTCCCGTGCGGGTCGGCGAGGGCGAGTTCGGTCTTGGTGCCACCGAAGTCGACGCCGATGACCGTGTGGGCCGGTCGGGCGTCGGCCGTCCCGGGTGCCGGGCGGTGGTGGGTGTGGGGGTGCAACGGCGTCTCTGTCAGCATCCGAGGGGTTCTCTCGTGCGGGGCTCCGGGTCGGCTGCGGGCTGGCAGGCCGACCGAACCCGCTGTCCGGGGGCAGGAGGGGGCACCGAGGGTTCGGCTCGGGCCCAATAAGTTAAATTCCTTTATTCCATCGGGTCAAGGCCTGGCGCGGAGCCGGGTGATGCCTGCATGATGATGCTCATACCTGCTCTGATGCATTAGGAAATGCGCAAGTATGAGCAACCCTCCTCGACCGCCCATGGAGGCCGTCATGAGTCATGTCCAGCAGGAGATCGCCAGCCAGCCCGAGCACTGGCGCACGGCACTGGAGGCGAACACCGCCGACCTGCCGCTGGCGGGGGAGCGGGTGGCGGTGATCGGCTGCGGCACCTCGCTCTACATCGCCCAGGCCTACGCCTCGCTGCGCGAGACGGCCGGGCTCGGTGAGACCGATGCCTTCGCGGCCTCCGAGTACCCGGCCGCACGCCGGTACGACCGGGTGGTCGCCATCACCCGCTCCGGCACGACGACCGAGGTGCTCAGCGCCCTCGGCCGCGCCGACGGTGTGGCCACCGTCGCGATCACCGGGGACGTCGCCACGCCGATCAGCACGGCCGCCCGGTCGGTGGTGGACCTGGGGTTCGCCGACGAGAAGTCGGTGGTGCAGACCCGGTTCGCCACCACCGTGCTCGCCCTGCTCCGCGGCCACCTCGAGCTCGCCCCCGCCGATCTGCCCGCCAGCGGCGAGCGGGCGCTGGCCGAGCCGCTGCCGGAGGGCGCCGCCGACGCGACCCAGTTCACCTTCCTCGGTGCCGGCTGGACCGTCGGGCTCGCCCACGAGGCAGCGCTCAAGCTCCGTGAGGCATCAGGGAGTTGGACCGAGTCCTACCCCGCGATGGAGTACCGGCACGGTCCGATCAGCGTCACGGGGCCGGACAGTCTGGTGTGGTTCTTCGGCCGGCCCCCGGCCGGGCTCGTGGACCAGGTGCGCCGCACCGGCGCCCGGGTCTCGGTCAGCACCCTGGACCCGATGGCCGACCTGATCCGGGCCCAACGCCTCGCCGTCGAACTGGCCGGGCTGCGCGGTCTCGACCCCGACCGGCCGCGCAACCTCACCCGCTCGATCGTGCTGGCCCAGCCGTGACCGAGCCGGCCGGCCGGCGAGCCGTGCGTCCACCGGGCGGAAGGGGTCCGTCGTGATCCTCACCGTCACCCTCAACGCGGCGCTGGACGTCACCTACCACCTCGACCGGCTGCGCCCGCACCGGAGCAACCGGGTGTGTTCGGTGGTCCAGCGCGCCGGCGGCAAGGGGGTCAACGTCTCCCGCGTGCTGCACGCCCTGGGGCAGCCCACGGCCGTCACCGGCCTGGCCGGCGGTCCGACCGGCGAGGCGCTGCGCAGCGAGCTCGTATCGGCGGGTCTGGCCGACCGGTTGGTGTCGATCGCGGACGAGAGTCGCCGGACGGTGACGGTCGTGGACGAGCTGGCCGGTGACGCGACGGTCCTGCTCGAACCCGGGCCGCTGGTCAGCACGGGGGAGTGGGGCCGGTTCCTGGACCGGCTCGACACCCTGCTGCCCGCGGCGCGGGCGGTGGTGTTCTCCGGCAGTCTCCCCAGGGGAGTGCCGGCCGACGCCTACGCCGAGCTGGTCCTGCTCGCCCACACCCACGGTGTGCCGGCCGTGGTGGACGCGGACGGACCAGCCCTGCGGTCCTCGCTGGCGGCGAAGCCGGCGCTGGTCAAGCCCAACGCGGACGAACTCGCGGCGGTGACGGGGCTGCGGGATCCCGTCCGCGCCGCCCACGCCCTGCAGGGCGCGGGCGCGAAGTCGGTGGTCGCCTCGCTCGGGCCCGACGGCCTCGTCGCCGTGACACCGGACGGAAGTTGGCAGGCCCGCGTACCTGAGCGGCTGTTCGGGAACCCGACCGGGGCCGGGGACGCGGCCGTGGCCGCGCTCAGCGTCGGCCTGGTGACCGGCGCGTCCTGGCCGGACCGGTTGGCGGAGGCCGTCGCGCTCTCCGCCGCCGCCGTCGCCGCCCCGTTGGCCGGCGACTTCGACCCTGTCGTCCGCGCGGGTCTGCTACCGCTCGTGGAGATCCAACCCCTGAGGAGCCTGCTATGCCCCTGACCCCGACCGGTGACATCGTCGCGGCCGCGGTGTCCGCGAACCAGGGTGTCGGAGCGTTCAACGTCATCCAGCTCGAACACGCCGAGGCCATCGTTTTGGGTGCCGAGGAGGCCGGTTGCCCGGTGGTCCTCCAGCTCAGTGAGAACGCCGTCCGCTATCACGGGGCACTGGCCCCGGTGGGTGCCGCGGTCCTGGCGGTGGCCCGGGCGGCCGCCGTCCCGGTCGCGGTGCACCTGGACCATGCGACGGCGCCCGAACTGGTCGAGGAGGCCGTCCGGCTCGGTTTCACCTCCGTGATGTTCGATGCCTCGGTGCTGGAGTACGAGGAGAACGTCCGGGCCACGGCGGAGGTGGTGTCGCGCTGCCACGCGGTCGACGTCTGGGTGGAGGCGGAGCTGGGCGAGGTCGGCGGCAAGGACGGTGTGCACGCGCCGGGTGCGCGGACCGAACCCGGCGAAGCGGCCGCGTTCGTGGCCGCGACCGGCATCGACGCGCTCGCGGTCGCGGTCGGCACCTCGCACGCCATGGCCACCCGGGACGCCGAGCTCGACTTCGCCCTGATCGCCGAACTGCGCGCCGCCGTCCCGGTGCCGCTGGTGCTGCACGGCTCCTCCGGAGTGGCCGACGAGCACCTGACCCGCGCCGTCGAGTGCGGCATGACGAAGATCAACATCGCCACCCACCTCAACCAGGTCTTCACCGCTGCCGTCCGGCAGGCCCTCGCGGGGAGCGGCGAACTGGTCGATACCCGCCGCTACCTCGGCCCCGGCCGGGCGGCGACGGCCGCCGAGGTCGCCCGGCTGCTCCAGGTGTTGAAGGCCCCGGCGCTGACGGTCTAGACCATCAGGTGGTCGCTGCGTACGGGCAGCGGCCGGAGGGTTGACTTTCCATCATGCTCAAAGCTGATCGCGTGGTCCGGATCCTGTCGCACGTCACCGAGGCCGGGAGCGCGGATGTGCACGCGCTCTCGGAACTGCTCGAAGTCTCCGCCTCGACGATCCGCCGGGACCTCCAGGGGCTGCACGACCGGGGCCTGCTCCACCGCACCCGCGGTGGCGCGTTCACGGGGACGGTGACCCTCGAACGGTCGCTGCGGCAGCGGAGCGAGCACCGGCAGGAGGAGAAGCGGCGGATCGGCCTCGCGGCCGCCGAACTGGTTCCCGAGGGCGCGGTGGTCGGTCTGACGGGTGGGACCACCACGATCGAGCTGGCCCGTGCCCTGGCCGACCGCACCGGGATCACCGTGGTCACCAACGCCGTGAACATCGCCGCCGAACTGATCGTGCGCCCGGCGATCCGCCTGGTGGTCATCGGGGGCCTCGCCCGATCGGCGAGCTACGAGCTGGTCGGTCCGGCGGCGGACCGCATGCTCTCGCACTACCACCTCGACCTGTCGTTCATCGGGGTGGACGGCCTGACCGCCCAGGAGGGATGCACGACCCACGACGAGATGGAGGCCGAGGCCGACCGGGCGCTGCTCCGGAGGAGCCGGCGCTCGGTCGTCCTCGCGGACAGCACCAAGATCGGCAGGGTGACCTTCGCCTCGATCTGCCCGTTGTCCGAGGTCCACGCGCTGGTGACGGACGACGGGTTGGACGCCGACCGGGCGGGGGCCGTCGCGGGCTGCGGAGTGGAGATCATCCGCGCCTGACGGGCCGCCTGGGGCCGCCTGACGGGGCGCCTGACGGGACGTCCGCAGGCCGCTCCGGTGCGGCTCCCGGTGCCGCTCGCCAGACCACCGGACGCCCGGCGCCTGCCCGGCCGGTCCGCGGACGATCGACGCCGGCGCTCATCAGAACCTCAGGTTCTCCGTGGCACCCTGAGCGCGTGCGTGCCGTACGGCTCGCACCGGAGGGCGGGCTCCGGCGTGGGGCCCGGCCCACGGGCTGGCGCCGGTGCCGGTGGCAACGCTGCCGGCGCCACTGGGCGCGGACGGCCGTCCTACCGGTACCGGCCCGGACCGGGCGCCCCCTCCTGACCATTCGGACAGTGTGCGGAAGACGGGCAAGACCATGGCGGCGGATCAACGGCAGCAACTCCAGCGTGGGTACTTCCTCCAGGAGGCCGCGGCACTCCAGCGCGCCAACGCCGGCGGCAGCCGGTACCTGGCACGGATCGCCTTCCCCTCCGCCGAGGACTCGGACGGAGCCCCCCTCGCCCTGGTCACCACGGTGAGCCCGAAGGCGGGAGCGCCGGTGCTGCTGCCGACCACGGCGACCCGGCACGACCTGCATGTGGCCCTCGCCCGTGAAGGCGGATGGGCCGCCCCGGACCCGAGGCCGCTGACCCGGTTCCCGGTGACCGGGGAGGCGCCACCACTGCTGGTCTACGCCGACCTGCTCGAGGACATCGGCGACCTCCTGTTCACGCTCACCGGCTACCCCAGCGATGTCGGCCGCCCGGACGTGGTGGCCCGCCTGGATGCCGTCGGTCTCATCGGTGAGACCACCGCGGTGGTCGAGGTGTCCGCCCTCGGCGCGGTCCACCGGGTCAGCATCCCGCTGGACTCCGGAATCCCGTTGGTGGCCGTGCCGTTGGAGATCGCCGAGCACCTGCTGACGGTTGATCCGTCCGTCGACGGGGCTCCCGCCGTCGAGTGGGAGTACCCCGTCGGCTGATGCCGACGGGGTACGGACGTTCCCCGGGCGCGTCAGCCCGAGAAGTCCTGGGTCATCCAGACCCTTCCGGAGCCGTCCGGACGATTGAGATGCCGACGTGACGGAACGAGCAGTCGAGGATGTTCCGGCGGTGTCCGTCCTCGGGCGCCTTCTCGGCGAGCATGGCGTTCGTCAGGCCGACGGCCATCCCGCCGATCGTTCCCGGTGCGTCGGCCACCGGTCCGCCGCTGCCGATGTTCTCGCCGGTCGCCGGCCCGCGGGCGCCGAGGTGCGGCTCGCCCGGGCCGGCGCGGTCCACACCAGGAACACCGAGGGGATCGCCGTCTCCGACTCCGCCTTCGAGGAGGTGGGCCGCAACGGCGTCTTCCTGGACGGCTACAACAAGGGCGACGTGATCACCCGCAACCGGTTCAGCCGGTCGGGCGCCAGCGACGTACAGGTCGTCGGCTCCCGCAACGCCGTGCGCGATCCCTCCACCTGGTCCTCGATGGTCAATCCGCCCACCGACCTCAGCCCCGGACCGAAGAGCGAGGACTATCCGCGCGACATCACGGTCAGCTACAACAGCATGGCCGACATGGGCCGCTTCGAGAAGCAGAGTGCCGGCGTCAACATCTGCATGAGCAGTCGGGTCACCGTCTCGCACAACACCGTCCACGGCAGCCCGCGCTCCGGCGTGAACGTCAACGACGGCACCTGGGGCGGCCACCTCATCGAGTACAACGACGTCTTCGACTGCGTGAAGGAGACCTCGGACCACGGGCCGGTCAACGCCTGGGGCCGTGACCGCTACTGGCCCATCGCCGGGCCCAACCTCAATCCGGACGCCGGCTCCGACGCGTACCAGAGGCAGCTCTCCCAGCTCGACGTCGTCCAGCCGATCACCATCAGCAACAACCGGATCTGGCACAACAGTGAGTGGGCCGTCGACCTCGACGACGGCTCCACCAGACCAACACCGACGAGGGCCGGATCGACATCTCGATCGACGGGGTCTTCCGGAAGACCGTCGATGCCTACAGCGGCAGCCGCAGGTACCAGCAGACGGTCCACTCCGTCGGTGGCCTGACCCCGGGCCGGCACACGATCACGGGGGTGATGAGGAGCGGCGGCTACATGATCGTCGACGGGTTCACCGCCATCCCCTGATCCGCCGGGCGCGTCGCCCCCCGTCGGTGCCACCGGCGGGGGGTACCCGGCGCGCCGGTCAGCCGAGGGCCGAGCCCGCCGCGCCCAGGGTGCCGCGCAGCCACTGCTCGACCCCGCCGATGTGGACCGTCGTCCAGGCCTGGGCGAGGTCGGGCCGGCGTGCGGCGATGGCGTCGAGGATCGCCCGGTGCTGTTGGCGGGTGCGTTCGACGGCGCCCTCCTCCGTCAGGCCGCGCCAGATCCGGGCCCGCGCGGTCGGCCCGGAGATGCCGTCGAGGAGTGAGCCGAGCACCGCGTTCCCGGAGCCGGCCGCGAGCCTGCGGTGGAACTCCAGGTCGTTCTCGATCAGCTCGTCGAGCGAGGCGTCGTCGCTCAGGCTCGCCAGCACGGTGCCGAGCTCGGCGATGTCCTCGTCCGACATCGCGCGCGCGGCCATGGCCGCGGCCGCCGGTTCCAGGATGCGGCGGACCTCCAGGAACTCCAGCACCGTGTCGTCCTGGTGGAAGTCGACGACGAAGCCCAGGGCGTCCAGGAGCAGGTCGGGTGCCAGGCTCGTGACGTACGTGCCGTCGCCCTGGCGGACGTCGAGCACCCTGATCAGCGAGAGCGCCTTGACGGCCTCCCGCAGGGAGTTGCGCGAGAGGCCGAGCCGCTCGGCGAGGTCGGCCTCCTTCGGGAGCCTGGCGCCCGGGCTCAGCTCCCCGCTGACGATCATGGCCTTGATCTTCTCGATCGCCTCGTCGGTGACTGGCACAGCTCCGCCCCTCAAGTGGTCCGATGTCTCACCAGAATAGACCTGCCCCCGTTCGACGGGGCGGGTCGGTGGCTGCTCAGAGGCCGTAGACGCGGGCCGCGTTGTCGTGGAACACCGCCTGCTGCTCGGCGGGGGACAGTTCGCCCGTGAGGCGGTCGGCGATCCGCACGACCTCCGGGTAGCCGGCTTCCAGGGTGCACACCGGCCAGTCGGAGCCGAAGAGCAGCCGCTGCGGGCCGAAGGCGTCCAGGGCGGTGTCGGCGTAGGGCCTCAGGTCCTCGGTCCGCCAGCGCCCCGGGGCCGCCTCGGTGACCAGGCCGGAGAGCTTGCAGACGGTGTTCGGGAGGGCGGCCAGGCGGCGCAGGTCCGCGGCCCAGGGGGCGACCGCGCCGGTGGCGATCGGAGGTTTGCCGAGATGGTCGAGGACGAAGGTCAGACCGGTGAGGCCGGCGGCAGCGAGTACGGCGGCCGGCAGCTGGTGCGGCCTGAGCACGAGGTCGTAGGCGAGGCCGGCGGCGGCGACGGCGAGCAGGCCCCGGCGTACGTCCGGTCGGAGCAGCCAGCGGGGATCGGGCTCCTCCTGGACCTGGTGGCGGATGCCGACCAGCCGGTCGCCGCCCGGGAGCGCACGCAGCGCGGCGAGGGCGTCGGCGACGTCCGGGGCGGTGAGGTCGGTCCAGCCGACGACCCCGGCCACCAGGCCGCTGCCGGCAGCGAGGGCGAGCAGCTCGGGCGTCTCCTCGGGGACGCAGACGGTCTGGACGACGACGGTGCCGGCCACCCCGGCGGCGCGGGCCTCGGCGGCGAGGTCGTCCGCGGTGAAGGAGCGGGCGAGCGGAGCGAGGTCCTCGCCGGTGATCCAGGGCTGCGGTCGCACCGTCAGGTCCCAGACGTGGTGGTGCGCGTCGATGATCCGTGCGGGCGTCACAGCTCCCACACCACCGGGAGCCCGGCCTCGGCCCCGGTCGCCGAGTAGTCGTGGACGACGTCGAGGAGCTCGGCCATCCTCGCCTGCCAGGCGATGTTGACCGGGAGGTGTTCGAGTGCGGCGAGCAGGCGGGGGTAGTCCTCGCACTCGACGAGGTGGAACAGCTCGCAGCCGCTGCGCCAGATGCTCCAGGACGTGGCACCGGCTGCCCGGATGGCCGTGGTGAGCTCGGCCGGAACCTCGCGGTGGGCGGCCTCGTACTCCGCGATCCGGTCCTCGCGGACGCGGGTGTGCAGGGCGATCCTCATGGCTGCTCCGAACGGTCGGGGTGGGCGGAGTCGACGATGATGACGTCCAGGGTGCGGGGACCGTGGACTCCCTCCACCCGGTCGAGTTCGATGTCGCTGGTGGCGGACGGTCCCGAGATGAAGGTCAGGGGGAGGGCGGGGTCGAGGCGGGCGAGGGCGTCGGGGACGTCCTGGGCGATCTGCTCGGCGCGGATGACGCACAGGTGGTAGTCCGGGACGAGGCTGAGGGCGCGCCGGCCCTGGCCGGGGCCGGTGTCGAGGACGACCGTCCCGGTGACGGCGATCCCGACGGCGGCGAGTGTGATCGCGCCGTCCAGCGCGTCGAGGGCGGGGACGTCCAGCGGTTCCCGGTGCCACTCCCAGCCGCCGCTCGGCAGCGACTCGCTGGGGAAGCCGTCCGGCAGGGCCAGGCGCACGGCGCCGCGCCGGGTGAGGGCGAGGGCGATGGCGTCGCGCAGCCCGGCCCGGTCCGTGCGGGTGACGGTGGCGCGGTAGTCGGCGACCCGTCCGGCGAAGAGGGCGACGGTGTCCTGACCGGGCTCGACGTGGCTGAGGCGGTAGTTCCGCGGGACGGGCACGTCGGTCGGGAGCTCGTCGGCCGGTACGTCGGCGAGGGCGCCGCGGATGCGGCCGAGGATGGCGTCGCGGCTGCTCATCGGTCACCTTCCTTGTTCTTGCGCCACCAGGTACGGAAGGACTCGGCGGGCGGGGCCGGGGTGTCGCGGGTGTCGGACCAGCCGTGCAGCGGCCCGGGCAGGCGGCGGATGCGGCCGCCCCGGGCGAGGGCGCGGCCGCCGAGCGACCCGGCCTGCTGGGCGGCGGAGAGCAACCGCGGGGAGTCGAGTACGGCGGCCGCGGCCTTCATCGCCACCGCCTCGGCGGTGGGCAGGCGTTTCGCGGCCCGCTCGGCCTCGACGGCCTCGGCCCGTAGGTGGAGCAGCAGTTCAGGGATGTCGATCTTGACCGGGCAGGCGTCGTAGCAGGCCCCGCACAGGGTGGAGGCGAACGGCAGGGAGGCCGCCTGCCCGACTCCGACCAGCTGCGGGGTGAGGACGGCGCCGATCGGGCCGGGGTAGACGGAGCCGTAGGCGTGGCCGCCGGTGCGCTCGAAGACCGGGCAGACGTTGAGGCAGGCGGAGCAGCGGATGCAGGCGAGGGCCTGGCGGCCGACGGTGTCGGCGAGGGTGTCGGTCCGGCCGTTGTCGAGGAGCACCAGGTGGAACTCTGAGGGGCCGTCCCCGTCGGTCGTACCGGTCCAGGTGGAGGTGTAGGGGTTCATCCGCTCGCCGGTGGAGGAGCGGGGTAGCAGCTGGAGGAACACCTCGAGGTCGGACCAGGTGGGGACGACCTTCTCGATGCCCATCACGGTGATCAGGGTCTGCGGGAGGGTCAGGCACATCCGGCCGTTGCCCTCGGATTCGACGACGACGACCGTGCCGGTGTCGGCGACGGCGAAGTTGGCGCCGGAGACCGCGACCTTGGCGTTGAGGAACTTCTCCCGCAGGTGGCGGCGGGCCGCCTCGGCGAGCTCGTGCGGGTCGTCACGGAGCCCGTCGGGAGCCGGTCGGCCCCAGTCGCCCATCCGGGCGACGAACAGGTCGCGGATCTCGGTGCGGTTGCGGTGGATCGCGGGGACCAGGATGTGCGAGGGGCGGTCGTCGCCGAGCTGGACGATGAGCTCGGCGAGGTCGGTCTCGTACGCCGCGATCCCGGCTTCGGCGAGGTGTTCGTTGAGCCCGATCTCCTGGGTCGCCATGGACTTGACCTTCACCACCTCCCGCTCGCCGGTGGCCCGGACGAGTGCGGTGACGATGCGGTTGGCCTCGGCGGCGTCGGCGGCCCAGTGGACGGTGCCGCCTGCGGCGGTGACGGACCGCTCCAACTGCAGCAGGTACCGGTCGAGATGGCGCGAGGTGCGGGTCTTGATCGCGGCAGCCGCCGTCCGCAGCTCCTCCCAGTCGTCGAGCTCCGCGGCGACGGTGAGGCGCTTGTCGCGGATGGTGCCGGTGGCCCGTTTCAGGTTGGCGCGCAGCTGGGTGTCCTTGAGCGCGCTGCGGGCCGCGTCGGGGAAGGCGGGGGAGCCGAGCCACACGACGCCGCGGTCGGCGGGGTTGCGAGGGTGCGGGTCGCTCATCGCAGGGTCCCTTCGGTGGTGGCGAGGATCTCGGCCAGGTGCACGGTGCGCACCGTACTGCCTCGGCGGGAGAGTCCGCCGCCGATGTGCATCAGGCAGGAGTTGTCGGCCGCGCACAGCACCTCGGCGCCGGTCTCCAGGACGCCTGCGGCCTTGTCGGCGAGCATGGCGCCGGAGGTCTCGGCGTTCTTGACGGCGAAGGTGCCGCCGAAGCCGCAGCAGGAGTCGGCGGCCGGGAGGTCGACCAGGTCGATGTCCTGGACCGCGCGCAGCAGTCGCAGGGGGCGGTCGCCGAGCCGCAGTCCGCGCAGGGAGTGGCAGGTGGGGTGGTAGGTGACCCGGTGCGGGAAGCGGGCGCCGACGTCCGTGACGCCCAGGACGTCGGTCAGGAACTCGGTGAACTCGTGGACCCGGGGCACGAGTTCGGCCACCGTCCGGCGCAGGTCGGGGCGCCCGTACCGCTCGGCCAGCAGCGGGTGGTTGTCCCGGATCATGCCGGTGCAGGAGGCGGACGGGGTGACCACGGCGTCGTACTCGGCGAAGGTCCGCGCGAAGCGGGCGACGAGCGGGACGGCGTCCGGGCGGTAGCCGGTGTTGAAGTGCAGCTGTCCGCAGCAGGTCTGTTCCTGGGGGAACTCCACGGTGTGGCCGAGCCGTTCCAGGACGGTCACCACGGCCCGGCCGGTGTCGGGGAACATGGTGTCGGCGACGCAGGTGACGAACAGGGCGACGCGCATCAGCCCTCCTTCTCGGGTGTCGGGACGTCGACCGGGAGCAGTCCCCGTTCCTTGAGGTCCGCCCAGAGCGCGTCCGGGACGGGGTGGTCGAGCATAGTGGCGGCGTCCTCGACCTCGGCGGCGCTGCGGGTGCCGACCAGGACGCTCGTGACGCTCGGGTGCCCGAACGGGAAGCGCAGGGCGGCGGCCCGCAGCGGCACCCCGTGCCGCCCGCACGCCTCCTTCAACTGCAGGGCTCGACCGAGGAGTTCCGCGGACGCGGCGCGGTAGTCGAAGGTCGCGCCGGGTTTCGGGTCGGCGAGCAGGCCGGAGTTGAAGACGCCGCCGACCACCACGGCGACCTGCCGTTCCTCGGCCAGCGGCAGGAGTTCGACGAGTCCCCGTTGGTCGAGCAGGCTGTACCGGCCGGCCAGCAGCACCACGTCGAGGTCGGTGTCGCGGACGAAGCGGGCCGGCAGTTCGGTCTGGTTCATGCCGATGCCGATCGCGTGGAGCACGCCTTCGGCGCGCAGGCGTTCGAGTTCCGGGTAGGCCTGGTCAAGCGCCTGTTCGGCGTGGTCGTCGGGGTCGTGCAGGTAGGCGATGTCGATCCGGTCGAGGCCGAGCCGGTTCAGGCTGTCCTCGATCGAGCGGCGGACGCCCTCGGCGGTGAAGTCCCAGCGGCGCCGGTGGTCGGCGGGGACGGCGAAGCCGTTGGCGAGGTCGTCGCCGGCGGTGGGAACCGGGTCCAGCAGGCGGCCGACCTTGGTGGACAGCACGTACTCGTGCCGGGGGAGGCCGCGCAGTGCGTCGCCCAGGCGTCGTTCGGAGAGGCCGAGGCCGTAGTGCGGGGCGGTGTCGAAGTACCGGACGCCGCAGGCCCAGGCGGCGGCCACGGCCTCGGCGGCCTGCTCGTCGCCCACCGGTGTGAACAGGTTGCCGATCCCGGCGGCACCGAAGGCGAGCCGGCCGACTCGGACCGCCGTACGGCCGAGCGGGTGGAGGTTCACGCGGGGGGCTCCGGTCGCAGGCGCAGACCGGCCATGCCGCCGTCGACCGCGAGGGCGGTGCCGGTGACGCTGGCGGCGGCCGGGGAGGCGAGGTAGGCGATGGCGGCGGCGACCTCCTCGGCGGTGACCAGCCGTCCGGTGGGCTGGCGGGCGTTCAGGGCGGCGCGTTCGGCGGCCGGGTCGGCGGCCGCGTCGAGCAGTCGGCCGACCCAGGGGGTGTCGACGGTGCCGGGGTTGACGCAGTTGACCCGGATGCCCTCGCGGACGTGGTCGGCGGCCATGGCCAGGGTGAGCGACAGGACGGCGCCCTTGCTGGCGGAGTAGAGCGCGCGCTGCGGAAGCCCGGCGGTGGCGGCGATGGAACAGGTGTTGACCACCGAGGCGTGGGCGGAGCGGCGCAGGTGGGGCAGGGCGGCGCGGGTGGTGCGGACGATGCCGAGGACGTTGACGTCCAGGACGCGGTGCCACTGCTCGTCCGGGTTGTCCTCGACGGTTCCGGCGGCGCCGATGCCGGCGTTGTTGACCAGGATGTCGATCCCGCCGAGCGTCTCGGCCGCCGCCCGGACGGCCTCGCGTACGGAGCGGTCGTCGGCGACGTCGGCGGTGAAGCCGTGCAGCGGGGCGCGGGCGCCGCCGGGGTCGAGGTCGAGGACGGCGACGTCGGCGCCGAGTTCGCTGAGCAGTTGGGCGGTGGCGAGTCCGATGCCGGAGGCGCCCCCGGTGACCAGGGCGGTGAGCCCGTCGAGGTCGGTCGTCATGCGTCCTCCTCCGTGTCCGGTCCGGCCAGGTCGGCCGCCCAGAAGGTGCCGTCGGGGTAGCGGTAGGTGTCGAGGGCGGCCTGGTGCATCGCGGCGGAGAAGCCGGGTGCGGTGGGCGCGCGGTAGTGGCCGTCGGTGATGACCACCGGGTCGAGGAAGTGCTGGTGGAGGTGGTCGACGTACTCGATGACGCGGTCCTCGGTGGTGCCGGTGAGCGCCACGTAGTCGAACATGGACAGGTGCTGGACGAGTTCGCACAGGCCCACGCCGCCGGCGTGCGGGCAGACCGGGACGCCGAACTTGGCGGCGAGCAGCAGGATGGCGAGGTTCTCGTTGACGCCGCCGACCCGCGCCGAGTCCAGCTGGAGGACGTCGATGGCGCCGGCCTGGAGCAACTGCTTGAAGACGATGCGGTTCTGCACGTGCTCGCCGGTGGCGACCTTGACCGGGTGGACGCCGCGCCGGACGGTGGCGTGGCCGAGGACGTCGTCGGGGCTGGTGGGCTCCTCGATCCAGTAGGGGTCGAACTCGGCGAGGGCCTTGGTCCACTCGATGGCCTCGGCGACGTTCCAGCGCTGGTTGGCGTCGATGGCCATCCGGACGTCCGGGCCCACGGCCTCCCGGGCCGCGCGGCAGCGGCGGATGTCGTCCGCCAGGTCGGCGCCGACCTTCAGCTTGATCTGGGTGAAACCGTCGGCGACGGCCTGCTGGGCGAGCCGGGTGAGCTTCTCGTCGGAGTAGCCCAGCCAGCCGGGGGAGGTGGTGTACGCGGGGTAGCCGCGGTGCAGCAGTTCGGCCGCCCGCCCGACGGCCCCCTGCTTGCCCTTGGTCAGCAGTTCCAGGGCCTCGTCGGGCGTCAGCGCGTCCGTGAGGTAGCGGAAGTCGACCTGGGAGACCAGCCAGGCGGGGTCGGCGTCGGCGAGGAGCCGCCAGAGCGGCTTGCCCTCCCGCTTGGCCGTGAGGTCCCAGACGGCGTTGACGACGGCACCGATGGCCATGTGCATCACGCCCTTCTCGGGGCCCAGCCAGCGCAGTTGGCTGTCGCCGACGAGGTCGCGGGAGAGCGAGCCGGGGTCGGCGCACAGCTCGGCGACCGGACGTCCGAGGATGTGCGGTCGCAGCGCGTCGATGGCGGCCACCTGGACCTCGTTGCCGCGGCCGATGGTGAAGGTGAAGCCGTGGCCCTGGTGGCCGCCCGCGGAGGTCCGCAGGACGACGTAGGCGGCGGAGTAGTCGGGGTCGGGATTCATGGCGTCGGACCCGTCCAGCTCCCGGGAGGTGGGGAAGCGGATGTCGTAGGTGTCGACGGCGGTGATCCGCGCGGCGGTTGCGGACAACGAAGTGCCTTTCACGCGTTGACGAAGGTCTGACGCTGGGTGCCGAGGCCGTCGATGGACAGCTCGACGGTGTCGCCCGCGCGCAGATAGGGGGTGCCGGGCAGGCCCAGGGCCACGCCGGCCGGGGTGCCGGTGTTGATGACGTCGCCGGGGCGCAGCACCATGTACTGGCTCAGGTACCAGACGACGTACCCGACGTCGAAGATCATGTTCTTGGTGTTGCCGCGCTGGCGGGTCTCGCCGTTGACGGCGAGGCGCAGGCCCAGTGCCCGGGGATCGCCGGCCTCGTCCGGGGTGACCAGCCACGGCCCCAGCGGGTTGAAGGTCTCGCAGGACTTGCCGAGGTCCCACTGGGCGGAGTACTCCAGCTGGAACTCCCGCTCGGAGACGTCGTTGCTGATCGCGTACCCCGCGATGCACTCCGGGGCCTGCGCCGGGTCGGCGAGGTAGCGGGCCTCCCGGCCGATGACGACGGCGAGTTCCACCTCCCAGTCGGTCTTCACCGAACCGCGCGGGATCAGCACCGGGTCGTCGGGGCCGACCACGGTGGACGGGTCCTTCATGAAGACCACCGGGCGCTCGGGGACGGCGGCCCCGGTCTCCTCGGCGTGGTCGCGGTAGTTGAGGCCGATGCACACCACCTTGCCCGGCCGGGCGACGGGCGGACCGATCCGCCGGCCGGTCGGGTCGATGAACGGCAGCGCACCCGCGGCCAGTGCCTCCCGGACCCGGTCGAGTCCGCCGGAGGCGAGGAAGGGTCCGTCGATGTCGTCGGTCAGTTCCGAGAGGGCGTAGGCCTCGCCGTCCTCGCCGAGGACCGCCGGGACTTCCGCCCCCGGAGCGCCGATGCGCAGTAGCTTCATGCCGGGTCTCCTGTCGTCATTCCGGAGGTCGTCGCCCTCCACCGGCAATACATCGGATGAATCTGCCGGGCTCCGACCATACGAGCGGGAGTGGCGTCATCGCAAGGAGTCATCGGGCGCCGGTCGCGGCGCCGAGCCGCCAGCTCTGGCATATGTGCAGGTCAGAGTGCAGGTCACAGATCTTTTCCCTGCGGGTTGGAAACCTTGATGTTACGGTTCGGAATCATCCGAGGTCTTCTCTTGTCAGCCTGATGACAGCCTCGTAAGGTCCTCACTACCGCAAGCCATCCGATGACTGCGGGAGGTGTGATCCGCTCCTCCGTCGCGGACCGAACCGGTTTCCGCCCAGTCCCCAGGACGCCGGCATCCCAGCCAAGGAGATCAGCACCATGAAGCTTCGCTCCTCCAGAATCGCGGCCACGGCCGCCACCGTGGTCGTCCTGGCGGGGTTCGCCACGGCCTGCAACCGCGGCAGCGACGGGACTTCGTCCGCCTCGGGCGGCGGAAAGCCGGCGATCGGCGTCGACCTGCCCCGTGCGGACTCCGACTTCTGGAACTCCTACGCCCAGTACGTCAAGCAGGACGCCTCCTCCCAGGGCCTGAACACCCTGCCGGTCAGCAACTCGCAGAACGACGTGACCAAGCTGGTCGCCAACGTCCAGGTCTTCCAGAACACCGGCGCCAAGGCCGTCGTGATGGCACCGCAGGACACCGGGGCGATCGCCTCCACCCTCGAGCAGCTGTCCGCCAAGAAGATCCCGGTGGTCAGCGTCGACACCCGCCCCGACAAGGGCAACGTCTACATGGTGGTGCGCGCCGACAACAAGGCCTACGGCACCAAGGCGTGCGAGTTCCTGGGCAAGCAGCTCGGCGGCAAGGGCAAGGTGGCCGAACTGCAGGGCGCGCTGAGCTCCGTCAACGGGCGCGACCGCTCCGAGGCGTTCTCCGCCTGCATGAAGGAGAAGTTCCCCGGCATCGAGGTGATCGAGCTGGCCACCGAGTGGAAGGGGGACGTCGCCTCGGCGAAGCTCCAGTCCACGCTGGCCGCCAACGCCGACCTCGGCGGCATCTACCTGCAGGCCGGCGGAGTCTTCCTGCAGCCGACCCTGGCGCTGCTCCAGCAGAAGGGCCTGCTCAAGCCGGCCGGCCAGCCGGGCCACATCGCCATCATCTCCAACGACGGCATCCCGCAGGAGTTCGACGCCATCCGCAAGGGCGACATCGACGCGACCGTCTCCCAGCCCGCCGACCTCTACGCCAAGTACGCGCTGTTCTACGCGCAGGCCGGCGCCGAGGGCAAGACCTTCCAGCCCGGCCCGACCGACCACCAGTCCACCGTCATCCAGCTGCCCAACGGCCTCGAGGACCAACTGCCCGCGCCCCTCGTCACCAAGGACAACGTCGACGACAAGAGCCTCTGGGGCAACAGCGTCAGCAAGTAGTCCCCCGGACCCCGTTGAGCGGCGGCCGGCACGGTTCCCGAGCCGCCACTCCCGGACATCCCCCAGCGGAAAGGACCTCCCCCATGGCGGACGCCAGCCCCGTCCGGGGCCCCGTCGTCGAGGCCGACGGGATCAGCAAGCGCTTCGGCGCCACCGTAGCCCTCAGCGACGCGCGCATCTCGGTCGCGCCCGGCGAGTCGCACGCCCTCGTCGGCCGGAACGGCGCGGGCAAGTCCACCCTCGTGTCGATCCTCACCGGCCTGCAGAACCCCGACACCGGCACCCTGCGGTTCAACGGCGAACCGGCGCCGGCCCCCGGCGACACCGACGCCTGGCGCTCCAGGGTCGCCTGCGTCTACCAGCGCTCCATGATCATTCCCGCGCTGACCGTCGCCGAGAACCTGTTCTTGAACAGGCACAGCCTGAACAGGCTGGGCGGCTCCGCGCTGCGCCCGATCAGCTGGAAGCAGCTGCGCCACCGCGCCGCCGAACTGCTCGCCGAGTACGGCGTGGACGTCGACCCCACCGCGCGTGCCGAGGAACTGACCGTCGAGCAGCGCCAGTTCGTCGAGATCGCCCGGGCCCTGTCCTTCGGGGCCCGCTTCATCATCCTGGACGAGCCCACCGCCAAGCTGGACGCCCGCGGCATCGAGCGGCTCTTCGACAAGCTGCGCGCACTGCAGGAGCAGGGCGTCGCCTTCCTGTTCATCTCCCACCACCTCCAGGAGGTCTACGACCTCTGCGCCACCGTCACGGTCTACCGCGACGCCCGGCACATCACCACCGCACCGGTCGCCGAACTGGACCAGCAGGCACTGGTGGAGGCGATGACGGGCGAGCGGGCGGGCGGCACCGAACCCGCGTGGTCGGTGCAGGGGCGGAGGCGCCCGGACGTCGACCCGCTGCCGGCCGTCGACCCGCTGCTGGACGTCTCCGGCCTCACCCTGGCCGGCGCCTACGCGGACTTCTCCCTGACCGCGCACCCCGGAGAGGTCGTGGGGCTGGCCGGTGCGGCCGCGAGCGGCAACGTCCAACTCGGTGAGACCCTCGCCGGCCTGCACCGGCCCGCCAGCGGCACGGTCACCGTCGCAGGCCGTCCGGTCCGCACCGGGCGGGTCCACGCGGCCCTCGCGGCCGGCATCGGCTTCGTCCCCGAGGACCGGCACGTCCAGGGCATCATCCCCCAGCGCAGCGTCGCCGAGAACGCCACCCTGACCGTCACCGACCAGCTCGGCCCCTTCGGCACGGTACTGCCCGCACGCACCCGGGCGTTCGCCGAGCGGATGATCAGGGACCTGGACATCAAGACGCCCGGCGCCTCCGCCCCGGTGTCGGCCCTGTCCGGCGGCAACCAGCAGAAGGTCGTCATCGCCCGGGCGCTGGCCACCCAACCGCACGTCCTGGTCGCGATCCGGCCCACCAACGGCGTCGACATCAAGTCCAAGGAGTCCCTGCTCGGCACCGTGCGCGAGGTCGCCGAGGCCGGCAGGACCGCCCTGATCGTGTCCGACGAACTCGACGACCTGCGGGTCTGCGACCGGGTCCTGGCCATGTTCCACGGCCGCGTCGTCGCCGAGTTCGAGCACGGTTGGAGCGACGAACAGCTGGTCGCAGCCATGGAGGGCGTGTCCGGCCCGACCGATACGAAGGAACCCCATGCCTCCCACCACTGAGGTCCGCCCCCACGCGGCCACCGCCGTCGCCGGTGGCGCCGAGCGCCGATTCCAGCTCGCCCGCTACCGCGACCTCTCCCTGGTGCCGGTCCTGCTCGTGCTGGGCGTCATCGGCTTCATCGTCTCGCCCGCGTTCCTGACCTCCGACAACCTCCTCGGCGTCGGCCAGCAGGCCACCGAACTGAGCCTGCTGGTCCTCGCCGAGGCGCTCATCCTGATCGCCGGACGGATGGACCTCTCCCTGGAGTCCACCATCGGCGTCGCCCCGGTGATCGCCGTCTGGCTCGTCCTGCCCGACCACGGCGCCCGCTTCAACGGCCTCGGGCTGTTTCCCGAATGGACCGCCATCCCGCTGTGCCTGCTGGTCGGCGCGCTCATCGGCGCGATCAACGGCTTCCTGATCCTCAAGCTGCGCCTCAACGGCTTCATCGTCACCCTCGGCGCGCTCACCCTGCTGCGCGGCCTCCAAGTCGCCGTCTCCCAGGGCCAGTCCATCGTCAACGTGCCCGACTCCTTCCGCTACCTCGGCAGCGCGAGCTGGCTCGGCGTCCCGGCCGCGATCTGGATCTGCGCCCTGCTCTTCCTCGCCGGCGGCAGCGCGCTCGCCTGGCTGCGCCACGGCCGCGCCCTCTACGCGATCGGCGGCAACGCGGAGGCGGCCCGGGCGGCGGGCATCCGCGTCGACCGGATCGTCTGGGCCGTGCTGATCCTCGGCGGCCTGCTCGCGGCATTCGCCGGCATCCTCTACACCGGCCACTACGGCTCCATCTCCGCCGACCAGGGCAACGGCTGGATCTTCCAGGTCTTCGCCGCCACCGTCATCGGCGGCGTCAGCCTCAACGGCGGCCGCGGCACCCTCTTCGGCGCCCTCACCGGTGTCCTCACCCTCCAGCTGGTGGTCAACGTCATGACCCTCGCCGGCGTGCCACCCCTGTGGAACCAGTTCCTCAACGGCGCGATCATCATCATCGCGCTGATCATCTCCCGCTACGCCTCCGGCGAGAAGCAGGAGTGACCGGTCCCACGACCTGAACCGCCGGAGCGGCGCCACCAGTCCATCGGGGAACTGGTCGCGCCGCTCCGGTCTTTCTCTCCCCAGCCCGGGCCCGACCACTTCGGTGGCGTGCCGGAGCCCCGTCCGCGTCGGAATCGGCACGGGAAGACATGCTCTTGACGGTCCGTCAGCTATCGATGAGGTCGGACTCCTCCGCAGGGCCGACGGAGGTGCTGCCGGCGACCAGCGGCGAGGCGCCCGCCTCGGTCGCCGACACGATCCGGTGGTCGGCGTGGGCGCGCAGGCTGACCACGCGGTTGCTGACGTCGGCCGCGAAGACGTGCAGCGCGGGTGCCGCGCAGGCCGGCGGGAGCGCGCTCCCGGAGGGCAGGTGGCCGCGAGTCCGGTGACCCGCCGGTGGAGACCGACTTCGGCGATGGCGGCGTTGGCGCGGGAGTCGGTGGTGCCCACCGACCCGTCCTGCGTCCGCGGCAGCCACGGCCGCCTCCCGGACGACCCGCAGGACGCCTCCGTCCTGCTGTGCTCCAGCCGCGAGCACGCCCGTGACCGCTTCCACGCCACCCAGGTGAAGCGGTTCCTGCTCTCCTGCCTGGGGGTCGGGGGTTGAGGGCCCGGTGGGTGCCGCTCGTTGTGCGGAACGAGTGGCACCCACCGGACCGGTCGATGGGTCGGGCCATCCGCCGTCGGAGGCCGACCAGGGGGAGCCGCGGCTTCCTCGTAATGAAGATTAACTATATCTGGGTGCGAGGGCAACCGCCCAGCGGAGGCGGGCGGCGGGGCGGCGGGGTCGCGGGCAGGGGCGGGGCGGGACGGTTCATCAGATCCTCAGGGTCCCCGTGGCACTGTGAGTGGCTGGCCGGGGTGCGGCGGAGAACCCCCCGGCGACATCCAGGAGCAAGGAGCGGCGCGTGCCATCGCCTGTAGTGCTGGGCTTCGACATCAGCGGGACCCGGATCGCCGTCGCCGCGACCGACACGGGCGGTGTCCGGCTCGGGTCGGACGTGGTGCCGACGCACACCGAGCCGAGCCCCGCAGGCTGCCTGGCCCGGGCCGTGGGTGCCGCGAGGGTCCTGCTGGAGCGGGTGGCGCCCGGCCGGGCGACGATCGGGGTCGGGGTCTCGATGCTCGGCGTCCTGGGCGAACGGGCGGGCGCCGCCCCGCCGACCGATCAGGACTGGAGCAGCCCGGCCGTGCGCCGCGAACTCGCGTCCGCGTTCGGGGGCGCCCGGGTCCGGGTCGCCACCGACGTGATGGGCGCCGCCCGGGTGGAGGCCGAGTACGGTTCCCTGGCCGGCGCCGACCCGGCGGTCTACCTGAACCTGGGTACCGGCCTGGCCGTCGCCATCGTGGTCGGCGGCGAGGTCGTCCTCGGCCGCAACGGCACCGCCGGCGGGATCGGCCGCAACCTGCGCCGGATCGCCGACGTGGGGCAGCCGACCGAGGACCGGATCCTGCTGGAGGAGGCCGTCAGCGGCAAGGCACTCCTGAAAGAGGCCCTCACCGTGCTCCCGGGCCTGGACAACGCGTGCCACGCCCTCGCCGATGCTGCCCGACACCCGCAACTGGCCGGTCTTCTGGCCGAGTTCACCGCCGAGCTGGCCTTCCACCTCACGAACCTGGCCATCGCGGTCGATCCGGAGCGCATCGCGGTGGGCGGCAGCATGGCGCGGGCCTGGGACGTCCTGCACCCGCCGCTGAGCAGGGCCCTCGCCGCCGCCGTGCCCCACCCGCCGGACCTCGTCCTGGCGGACTTCCCCCTCAACACCCCGTTCCTGGGCGCCCTGGCGCTCGGGCAGGCGGCAGCCCGCGACGCACTGGCGGCTGCCGCACCCGGGTGAGAGCCGGCTTCCGAAGGTCCGGGGCAACAGACGGCCAGGTCAGGAAGCGAACGGGGTTGGGTTCAGAGGCCTTTGGAGGGACGGACCACGGTGCTGAGGAGGGGGACAGCCTCTGGGTTCGACGTCGAAGTCGAACCCCTGATGTGCCAGGATCTGTCGCTGTGATCAGCGACCCTCTTGCCGGCCTGGACGATGTGCCCTGGGCTGAACTGCGGCACTCCTACGGCAGGGCGGACGACGTTCCCGGACACCTCAGGGCGATGCAGGCGGGGGACCGGGAGGGCGATTACCCGCCGAGTGTGCAGCTCGCGAACCACATCGTGCACCAGGGCACGCGATCGCAGGCTGCGGTGTACACCGTTCCGTTTCTTGTGCGGATGGCGCTCGATCCGAGGCTGGTCGACAGGCACCGGTTCGTTGCTCTGCTGGTCGCCATCGCGATCGGGTTGGACAACAACCACCTGCCGGACGGCTACGACCCCCGGGAGGACCGCGACCAGCTGGCAACGCTGCGAGGTGAGGCCGACGACCGGGCCAGGTGGATCGCCGAAGCCCCGGACGACGAGCAGCGCCAGTGGCGCGAGGCGAGCTGCGAGCAGGTGCTCATCGACGCCGAAGCGATCGTGTCCTCCTACAACGCCGTTCGGGAGGCACTTCCCGCACTCGCCGTCCTGCTGACCTCGGACAGCCCTGAGCTGCGCGCCGAGACGGCGAACCTGTTCGCGTGGTTCCCCGAGTCCGCTTCGACGTCGATCCCGTTGCTGAAGGCGCTCGTCGCCGATGAGGCCTCGCCCGGCGTCGCGGCGACGGGCCTGGTCGCCCTCGGGCTGCTCGGCGATCCGGCGGCCGTCCCCTTCGTCGAAAGTTACCTCGACAGCCCTGTCGTCGAGCTGCGCTGGGCCTCCGCCTTCGCGCTGACACGGCTCGGCATCGCCGACCCGGCCGTCGTCGACGTGCTGATCCGGGTCATCGCCAGGCCGCCGGAGAGGACCGAGACCATGCCTTTCCTGAGCGGCTCCTACCGAAGCCTCGCAGTGCTGGCCCTGGCCGAGACGTCCGAGGCCACGACGCCCCGGGCGGTCGAGGCCATGCTTGTCGGCCTGGCCGACTGCATGGGCGTCGACTGGCACCCCGACAGGTACTACACGGCACACGGGCTGTTCACGCTGGTCTTCCCGGGCGAGCCCGCCGAAGTGCCGCAGTCCTTCGGAGATCTGAGCGACGTGCAGCAGCGGGTCGTACGGTTCCTCGCCGACCAGGACGACGTCGGCTGGCCGCACCACGTGGCGGACGCTCTGAACCGGTGGAAGGTGCCGACCGGGCGCTCCGACCTACGCGTATACGTCGGGAGTGTCCAGACCAGCCGCCAGGCCGACATCTGACGTCGGGTGCCGGTGAGGCCGAATCGGGCACCTCCGCGATGAGCCTGCGCCCGTCGCGGGCGGGGCGGGAGCGTCAGCGCTTCTGGACGGGCAGCCGCAGGAGGAACCTGGTCCCGCCCCGGTCGCTGGTGGCGACGGTGAGCGAACCACCGTGGGCGTGGGCGACCCAGGCGGCGATCGACAGGCCGAGGCCGCTGGAACCCTTTCCGCTGCGGAACCGCTCGAAGAGGCACTCGGCCAGCTCGGGTGGGATACCGGGACCGGCGTCGTCCACCGCGACGGTGCCGTCCGAGGCGACGGTGATCTCGATGTCGGCCGGCTGCCCCGGGGCGTGGCCGTGGGTGAGTGCGTTGCCCAGGAGGTTGGCGACGGCGCGGCGCAGCAGGCCCGCGTCGGCGAGCACGACCACCGCCTCGGTCCGGACGGTCACCCGGTGCCCGTCCGTCGGGGTGTCGGCGACGACGGTGTCGACGAGCTGGTCGAGCCGCAGCGGCTCCCGGTCCAGCTGTACGGCACCGGCCCGCAGCCGGGCGCGGGTGAGCAGGTCGTCGACCAGCTCGCTCATCCGGGTGGACTGGCGCAGCGTGCGGCGCATGACCTCGGTGCTGTCGGCCTCCCCACGCAGCCCCGTCTCGGCGAGTACGCGCAACGAGGCGACGGGGGTGCGCAGGTCGTGCGCGGCGTCCGCGAAGAACGCCTCCTGCTGGTCGAGTGCCGCCAGGGCCGGCCGTACGGCCCGTCCGGCGAGCCAGCGGCCCGCCGCGGCCGAGGCGGCCACCAGGACCGCGCAGGCGATGGTGAGGAGCAGGGTCAGCCGTTGGTGGTCGTCCACGTTGCCCGAGATGTCGACCGCGGCGACCGCGACGGCCCCGGAGTCGTTCGCGCCCGGACCGGGGAACGGCTGGGCGTACAGGTGGAGGCGGTGGCCGTCCGGTGTCGTCGTGGTGCTCTCGGCGGTGTCCTGCTCGTGTCCGGCCTCGTCGGCGACGGCCTGCAGGTCGTCGGCGGGGACGACCAGGCAGGGCCGGTGCGGAGCGGCGATCGGGGAGACCTGACCGCCGGACTCCTTGAACAGGGTCACCGGGGGGCAGTCGTAGTCGCCCTCCTTCGGGTCGGGGTAGGTGAGGTCGCCGTCCTCGTCGTAGTGCAGGTTCGCGACGATCTCGCTGGTCCGGAGCCTGAGCTCGGTGTCGACCTGGGCGCGCCAGGACCGGTCGTCCCCCTGCACGGCGATGATCGCCATGCCGACCAGGCCGAGCGCGCTGACCAGGCCGAAGAGCAGGGCGATGCGGCGTCGCAGCCGCCGGATCCGGCCCTTCGGCGTGGGCGGGGTCCGGCGGCGGCGCGGGCGGCGGATGCGGTCGGCCAGGGCCGGACGGCTCACGCCTGCGACTCCAGGCGGTAGCCGACCCCGCGCACGGTGTGGATCAGCGGCGGGTCTCCCAGCTTGCGGCGGAGCTGGGAGACCAGGACCTCGACCACGTTCGAGTTGGGCTCGGTCAGCTCGTCCCAGCAGCGTTCGATGAGTTCGGTGCGGCGGACCGCCTCGCCGGGCCGGGCGGCGAGGGTCTCCAGAAGGGCGAACTCCTTGATCGTGAGAGCCAGGAGGACTCCGTCGCGGTGCACCGTGCGGCCGGCCGTGTCGATCTCCAGGCCGCCGCAGCGGACCACCGGCGGGCGGGTGACGGCGGTGCGCCGGCACAGGTTGCGGACCCGGGCCACCAGTTCCGGCACGGCGAAGGGTTTCACCAGGTAGTCGTCGCCGCCGGTGGCGAAGCCCTCGACCCGGTCGGCGACGGTGTCACGCGCGGTGAGGAAGAGCACCGGCAGGGTCTGGCCTTCGGACCTTATTCGGCGCACGTAGTCCGCCGAGTCACCGGCAGGCAGCATCCGGTCGAACACGACGCAGTCGTAGGCGGTGACGAACAACGCCTCGTCGGCCTCGGGCAGGTCGGCGGCCTCATCCACCGCCAGGCCGTTGCCGCGCAGCGCGGCCGCTACGGCGAACCGCAGGTCCTCGTCGTCCTCGACCACCAGTACTCGCATGTCGTTCAGGGTAATGACGCCCGATGACGGAGGCGTCGGCGGACGGGGGCGGAGCTCCCGATGCGGGGCGGCTGTGCCGAAGAGGGCCGTGCACCTCCCCGTGCCCGGGGGGATTCGACACCTGGGAGGTGCACAGCCAGTCGCCGGTCCGCGGCCGCCGCTAGGGCAACGGACCGGCGTTGTCCACGGCTGCCTCCCCCTCCGCGTGAACCGGGAAGGCGTCGCCGCCGACGTCGAGGATCATCGCAGCAGGAACCTGAGGATTCGATGAGCGTCGGTACGGCCTCCGGTCGCCGACTTGATCCCTGCCACGAAGCGGGCCGAGTTGCCCCGGCAGTGGCGAGCGGCGATCCGGTGCTGCCCGGTCGCTGCGGCCTGCCGACAGACCGTCTTCGGGGAAACCGCGCTCGGGCTCGCCGTCGTCCTCAGCGCGGCCTCCGCTGCCAGGAGCGCCGCCAGCACGACCGCCACCAAGCAGGCCCGCCGGAGGAGTGATCCGGCCCGCGCCGGTAGCCGGCGCCAGTGCCGGACGACCTGCCGCCGGGCGGCGACCAAGGCGAAGGTGCAGCGCTTCCGTACCGCCCGGACCAGGGAGGCCGTCCCGGGCCGAGCGCTCGGATGGCGGGCCTTCCGGTCGTTCCGTATGGACTCCTGCATGGCTCTGCTCCGTCCTGCGTCCACCGTCGGTACGTGGCGACAGCCTGGCTGGGAGCAGCTGAGGATTCGGTGAGCATGGACCGGGTCGGTCGGCGGCGCCGGTGACGGGCTCACCGGCAGCGGCTTCGGTCCGTCACAGGACGTTCACGGTGCGCTGTGCGGCCTACCGCCGGTGCGCCCGGTGGAGTGCCTCCTCGACCAGCCCGACCTGCTCGCGGACGGCCTTCGCCCAGGTCTGCTCGCGGAGGTAGGCCTCGATGGTCTCCGTGTCGTCGGCGCGCCGCGGCGCGCCGAGCAGGGCCGTTCGCAGCGCCCGCAGGCCCGCCTGCACGGCGAGGATCTCGGCATCCAGGTGGAGCCGGACCAGGTGGGCCAGGTGCAGCGGATTGCGGTGGAACACCTGCTCGTGTCGCCAGCGCGCCGGGGCCAGGTCGAACAGCCAGTCCGTTGCGGACCGTTCGAACTCCCTCGTGCCGGGCCTGCGGACCGAACCGGGCCATCGAATCGACGGCGGACGCACCGCTCCGGGCGCGGAATATGCGCCGGAAGCCGGGATGTTGGTCATGGTTCATCACCCTGATTCCATGGAACATGGAGCCACTGACCCGCTCGGCGGCGCCGGCCCCGGCAGTGGACGCGAGCAGGGGGACTGCCGGTCGTTCGCACATCTTCGGGGGCCGCGTGGCCGGAACACTTCGGGTGCGATGAGTCTCGGGGCGCGCGACCGGACCTGTCAAGGCTCGCCCAGGGGCGCGTCCCATGGGGCCGCGCGCGGGGTTGGAACGGGGTAGCGGCCCCGCTCCGGCCCATGACCCGGCTCAGTCGAGGCCGAGTACCGCGAGGGCGGTGGTCCAGTCGGTGGCGATGGCGTGCTGGGCGGGGTCCAGGTTCACCTGGTGGTTGCAGACCGCGCGGTAGAGCTTGTACTCGACCTTGTCCTTGTCCCCAATCTTCGCCACGACTGGAACCTCGACTCGGCGCGGGTCACCGTCCTGGTACCGGAACGTCCGGCCGAGCTGGCCCGCTCCTACGGTGCGTCCACGCCGCCCACCACCGTGCTGATCGGCGCCGACGGACAGGTGCTGAACCGTTGGCCCGGCACTGTCGCCCACGCCCAGGACATCGCCCCGCTTCTGCAGTCCCTCTCCAACTCCACTCCACCGACATCGAGTTGAATCGGAACGGCCTGTCCGGGTGGGCCGTCCGGGCAAGGAGCTGACCGTGGGCCCCTCATCCAAAACTCATGCGCGCGCTGCGACGATCGACGTGCGTCAACTTCCGGAGGGGAGAGGGGCGGGGCCGGCCGCGCGCTTGGGCCGAGGCGGCGATGTGGCACGATGCATAAAAGTCGACATTCACCGGAATGCCGACCGTCCCGAGAACGAGGTAGCTCCATGCCCGAGACCGCCGCCAGGACCCCCGGTGAACCGACCTTCCGCCCCGCGACCCTCGACGACGTCCCGGCGCTGGTCGAGCTGGTCGAGTCCGCCTACCGGGGTGAGGCCAGCAAGGCCGGCTGGACCACCGAGGCGGACCTGCTGGGCGGGCAGCGCACCGACGCCGAGGGGGTGGCGGAGGCCGTCGGCCACAGCGACGGGCTGGTGCTGCTGGCCGAGCGCGACGGCGAGCTGCTGGCCTGCTGCCAGTTGGAACGGCGGGGCGAGCGGGCGTACTTCGGCATGTTCTCGGTGCGCCCCGGCCTCCAGGGCGGCGGGATCGGGCGGCTGGTGCTCGCCGAGGCGGAGCGGCTGGCCGGCGAGGAGTGGGGGGTCGGCGCGATGGAGATGACGGTCATCGAGCAGCGCGCGGAGCTGATCGCCTGGTACGAGCGCCGCGGTTTCCGCCGTACCGGCGTGTACAGCCCGTTCCCGTACGGCGACGAGCGGTTCGGTGTCCCGCGCCGTCCGGACCTCCGGTTCGAGCAGCTGGTCAAGGAGCTGTAGGGGCGCGGGGGTGTCGGGGTGGGTGCGGGGAGGGTGCCGGGGTGGGTGCGGGGCGGGTAAGGGCGAGGGTCCGGGCGAGGGGCGGATTCGTTGATCGTTTGACGGTCTGTCGTCCTACTGATGCGACGTCAAGTCGCTGAACAGGGGCGATGCGGAGATGTCACACCTCGTTCATGATTGGTCCAGACCAATGTGAGAGGCTGAGGACGTACGGCGAAGTTCCGTCCGATGCCCAGGGGGGCCATTTCCGCATGCCCGTACTCCATGGCACCGCCATGTCCGCGCCCGACACCGGTCCGCGCCGGACGCCCGCGGACCCCGACCTCCGACTCCCCAGCCCGCCCGACGACCAGGAGCTCTACTGGTACTTCGGCCCGCAGCGCCGCTGGGTGCTGCTCTGCGCCACCCTCTCCTACGCGGGAGCCACCGCCACCCTCGGCCTGTTCGCCCTCAGCAAGCCGCTGCTCTGGCCGTTCCTGGTGCTCACCGTGCTCAACGCCGCCACCTGGCTGCTCTCGCTCACCGACGGCCAGCGGGCCCGCCGCTTCACCCGCGATTCGCACGACCTGCTGCTGCGCGCCTGGAGCCCCGCCCGCCACCCGAGCGTGGACCTGCTGCTGCCGACCGCCGGCGAACCGCTCGCCGTCCTCGACAACGCCTACCGGCACACCGCCGCCGTCCAGTGGCCCGGCGAGCTGACCGTCCTGGTCCTCGACGACGCCGACCGCCCAGAGGTGCGCGAACTCGCCCGCTCCTACGGCTTCCAGTACCGCGCCCGCCCCGACCGCGGCCGCTTCAAGAAGGCCGGCAACCTCAACCACGGCCTGGCCGAGGGCACCGGCGAGGTCATCGCCGTCCTCGACGCCGACTTCTGCCCCCGCCCCGACTTCCTGCACCACCTGGTGCCCTACCTTGACAACCCCGAGGTCGGCATCGTGCAGAGCCCGCAGTGCTTCGACACGGACGCCGACATGTCCTGGCTCGAACGCGCCGCCGGAGCGACCCAGGAGATCTTCTACCGCTGGATCCAGCCCTCCCGGGACGCCCAGGACGGCACCGTCTGCTGCGGCACCAACGCGCTCTACCGACGCGCCGCCCTGCGACGGATCGGCGGCTTCGCCGAGATCGACCACAGCGAGGACCTCTACACCGGCCTCGCCCTCGCCCGGGCCGGCTGGAGCACCCGGTACGTCCCCGCGCTGGTCGCCAAGGGCATGTCGCCCACCGGCCTGCCCGCCTTCATCAGCCAGCAGTACCGCTGGTGCCTCGGCTCGCTCGCCCTCGTCCGCGACCCGGACTTCCGCGGCGGCCCGCTGCCCCGGTCGGCCCGACTGTGCTTCTGGAACGGCATCCTCGGCTACGTCACCAGCGCGGTGAACGTGTTCGCCGTGCCGCTGCCCGCGCTGATCATGCTGTTCTTCGCGCCCGAGGAGATCCAGCCCTGGCAGGTCCTGCCCTTCCTGCCGCCGATCTGGGTCGCCCTGGTGCTGCTGCCCGCGATGTCCCGCACCCGCTGGCGCTTCGAGGTCACCCGGGTCCAACTCCTGGGCGGGCTCTGCCATGTGATCGCCATCGCGCACGCGCTGCGCCGCCGCTCCGCCGACTGGGTGCCCACCGGTGCCGTCTCCGGCGGGACCGCCCTGGCCCGCGGCGTCGCCCGCCTCGGCGTCGGCTGGCTCGGCCTCGTCGTCCTCGCGGGCGCGGCCGGCCTGGTGCGCGCCGGGCTGGAGTACGGCTGGCGACCCTTCTGGGCGCTCGCCGCGCTGCTCGGGCTCACCGCGTACACCATGATCCCGCTGATCAGGTCGCTGTGGCCGCTGCTCGGCGCGGGCCGGGCCGTGCGGGCCGCGGACGGTGGCAAGGGCGCCGCCGTCGGAGAGGTCGCCGCACCGGCGCGGCGCCGCACCGGGCTCGGACCCGACCTCGGCTTCGGCCGGGCGGAAGCCGTCGCCGTCACCGCGGTGCTGCTGCTCTGCGGGGTGCTCGCCTCCGGCTGGGCCGACCCGCTGATCTTCTGAGCGGCTGGTCGGCCGACCAGACGGTCGGTCGACCTGTTGACCTGTTGACTAGTTGACCTGTTGAACCGCTCGTTCTTCCCCGCTGCGTTTCCTTGCGCGTCGCCCCACCGGCGCGGACCCCCGCCGCCCGGCCGCCCCATCGGCCCGGCGGGCCCGACCATCGCCGCCAGCCCAGCAAGGAGCACCGCCGTGCCAACGGCCGTACCACCACCGACGTCGTCCACGTCCTCCGAAGAACTGCTGCCCGGAGTCGTCCGGGTGGACCGGCAGGCCGCTGCCGCCGGAACCACCTCCGCCTCCGCCCCGGGCACCTCCTCCGCCTCCGGCATCGTCGCGTCGACGGGTGAGCCCCGCCGCCGCGCCGCCTTCCGTCCCGACATCGAGGGACTGCGCGGCATCGCCGTGCTCTCCGTCCTCGCCTACCACGCGGCCGTCCCCGGCCCGACCGGCGGCTTCGTCGGCGTCGACGTCTTCTTCGTCATCTCCGGCTTCCTGATCACCGGTCTGCTCACCGGCCGCCCGATCGGCCTGTGGGACTTCGCCGCCCGCCGCGCCCGCCGCATCCTGCCCGCCGCCGCCACCGTCCTGGTCGCCACCGCCGCCGCCGGCGGCGCCCTGCTCGACCCGCTGCGCGGCACCGACCTCGCCCACGACCTGATCGCCGCCGCCGGCCAGTTCGCCAACTGGCGCTTCGTCGGCCAACAGACCGACTACCTCGCCGCCGAACACGACCCCAGCCCGCTCCAGCACTTCTGGTCCCTCGGCGTGGAGAACCAGTTCTACCTGCTCTGGGGTGTCCTGCTGCTCGGCCTCGCCCGCTACCTGCACGGGCGCCGCCGGACCCTGGCGATCACCCTCGCCACCCTGGCCGTCGGCGGGGCCTCGCTGGCGCTCTGCCTGCGCTGGACGGCGACCTCGGCGCCGCTCGCCTACTTCTCCACCGGCAGCCGGCTCTGGGAGTTCGCCGCCGGGGCCTGCGCCGCCCTGCTGGGCAGCGCCCTCGCCGCCCGTACCGCTGCCGGTACCGTCGCCCGCACCGCCGGCCGTTCTGGCGCCCGTGACCTCGCCCCCGCCCCCGTCGCCGGGCGCGGCTCCGGACGGGCCACGACCTGGGTGCTGCGGCTGCTCGGTTGGGCGGGCCTGGCGGCCGTGCTCGGCTCGGTCCTCCGGTACGACCGCACCACCCCCTTCCCCGGCGCGGCCGCCCTGCTGCCCGTCCTCGGCACCGCGGCCCTGCTGCTCGCCGCCCCCGCCGACCGGATCCTCGGCGGCGTCCTCGCCGGTCGCCCGCTGCGCGCCGCCGGGCGCCTCTCGTACGCCTGGTACCTGTGGCACTGGCCGGTGCTGACCATCGCCCAGGCCCGGTACGGCCAGCTGACCTGGCCGGTGCTGCTCGCCCTGACCGCCGCCAGCGCGCTGCCCGCCTGGCTCACCCTGCGGCTCGTCGAACAGCCCCTGCGGTACGGCAGCAGCCCGGCACCCCGGCGCGGCCTCGCCGTCGGCGCCAGCGCGCTCGTCATCCCGCTGATCGCCGCACTCACCCTCGGCGGCGGCACCGTCCGCGCGCTCGGCGGCACCGCGGACGCCCGGACCGTCGCCCCCGCCGGGGCCGTCGACGGCCCCGCGCTGCTCGCGCCCGGCACCCGGGTGCTCGGCCTCACCCCCTCGCTCGCCCGCGCCCGGGAGGACTTCCCGCCCGGCAAGGGCTGCGAGATCCCGCTCAACGCCGACAGCAGCCCCCGCTGCCTCTTCGGCAACCAGGACAGCCCCGACCGGATCGTGCTGCTCGGCGACTCGCACGCCGGGCAGTGGATCTCCGCCGGGCTCGCCCTCGCCGAGCAGCGGCACTGGGCCCTGGAAGTGCTGGTCAAGCCCGGCTGCCCGCTGGCCACCCTGACCGTGCGCAACAACGTCCTCGGCCGCACCTTCGACGAGTGCGACCGCTGGCGCGAGAACACCCTCACCCGGCTCACCTCCGGGCCCAAGCCCCGGCTGGTTCTGTTCTCCGGCCTCAACCGCTACGGCAGCCAGGAGGAGCGCACCGAGGGCTGGACCCGCACCCTCGACCGCCTCACCGCCCTCGGCGCCCCGCTCGCCTACCTCGGCGACACCCCGATGCCGGGCAAGGACATCCCCACCTGCCTGGCCGCCTCCGACGGCCGCTCCGACGCCTGCTTCTTCCCCCGCGACACCGCCTTCGAGCCCGACCCGATGCTCGACGGCGGCCTCGCGGCCCGCTACGGCGTCCGCACCCTCGACCTCGGGCCGCTGCTCTGCCCGGGCAGCGGGGCGAGCTGCCCGGCCGTGCTGGAGGGCGTGGTGCTCTACCGGGACACCGGGCACATCACGGACACCCTGGCGCGGGTGCTGGCGCCGCGGATCGACAAGGGGGTGCTGGGCGCGCAGTGAGCACCCGGTGGGCGTGACGGACTCCGCGCGGCCCCGCGCCGCCCCCGCCTCCCCTCGCCGACCCGCCGCCCCGCGCTGCCCCGCGGGCTCAGATCAGCACCGGCTCGCGGGGCAGCTCCTCCAGGCGGGAGTCCGCCCCGACGATCCGGAACACCCCGGGCCCCACCTCCTCGGAGCGGCTGCGGATGTCCATGTAGAGGTGGGCGGGCCACTCCGTCCGCAGCGACCAGCTGACGCCGATCAGATCGGCGCCGTCCAGCCGGGCGCCGGTCAGGTCCGCGTCGGTCAGATCGGCGTGGGCCAGGCCGGCGCCCGTGAAGTTCCCGTCGACCAGGACGGCGGCCGCTAGGCAGGCATGGTCCAGGGTCGCGCGGGACAGGTCGGCGCCGGTGAGGTCCGCCGAGGTGACGTACGCCTGGCTCAGGTCGGCCCTGGCCAGGGCCCCGCCGCGCAGCGTCGCCCCGGCCAGCACCGCCCCGCACAGCTGGGCCCGGCGCAGGTCCGCCCCGTCCATGGCGGCGCCGGTGAGCAGGGCGTAGCGCAGATCGGACTCCGGCAGCCGGGTGTCGCGGAGCCGGGCGCCCGCCAGGTGGGCGTTGAAGAGCTGGGCCCGCACCAGGGTGGCGCCGGACAGGTCGGCGGCGTACAGGTTCGCGTCGTCCAGCGTCGCGTCCGACAGGTCGGCGCGCCACAGTTCGGCCTGGCAGAGGTTGATGTCGGTCATGATCGCCGAGCTCAGGTCCACGTCGTGCAGGCGCGCGCCGGCCAGGCTCGCGCCCGTCAGGTCCGCCGCCCGCAGGTCCGCCCCGGACAGGTCGGCTCCGGCCAGCTCGGCGTTGTGGAGCACCGCGCCCGGGCCGGGCACCCGGAGCGGCTCGAAGGCCAGCGCGGCCCGCAGCCAGGTCCGGAAGCCCTCCCTCGGCGGCTCCGCGGGCCGGGCCGCCGCCGACCCCCGTCCGTCCCGTACGGAATCACCGGCCACGACGCCTCCTCCGCTGGTCGGCCCCGTCGGCGGGGCCGTACCTGACGCCCATCCTGGCGTTCACCCGGTCGTTCACCCGGTTGTTCACCCTGTCGTCCACCCGGGGCACGATCGGGGTCCGGCGCGGTCCGGGCCGTGGCTCGGCACCGGTCCGGGGCGGCGAGGGGAGCTCCGGACGTGACGGGCCGCGCGCGAACATCTGCTGCAGGATCTGCGGCGCCGCGATGCCGATCGCCAACGCCCCCACCGGGCCTGCCACCTGGTTCGAGGCGGTGGACGCCGCCGTCACGATCACCCCGACGCTCAGCCGGATCGCCACCGCCACCACGTACGGGGCCAGCTTCATCTGCCCCCGGTACGTCCACGGGAAGCCGCCCACGGAGTTGATCCGCTCGTGGAGGGTTCACGCCTCGATGGCAGCCGCGCCACCGAACCCCCACAGGCATGCAGCCAGCATCTGCATCCGAGCAACTCCTCGCACCCACCGCACCGTTGATTCCCGACGGCCCTCTCGCCGACCATGCTGGTGCACCGGGCCGTGCACTGCCGGGCCCGGCACCCCGCAGGGCACCGATCCTCGGGAAACACCGGCGTTCCGGGGGCGGGGGCGGGCTCGCCGTGGTATAGCGATCGGGCCCTGGGCGTGGGCGTGGGTGTGGGTGCGGGTGCGGGCGTGGAGGTCGGTGTTGGCGCGGGCGCCGGTGTCGGTGCGGGCGTCGGTGTCGGTGCGGGCGTCGGCGTTCCGGTCAGCCGTAGACGCCGCGGCAGATCCGCGCCTGCTCGGAACCGGCCGGCCAGCGGCCCACCCGCTCCGCCTGGTCGCAGATCGTCCCCGGGCCGAGCGAGGGCAGCCCCGGCGTACCCGGGCCCGCGTTCGGTGCCGGGCGGCCGGACGGGCTCGGCCGCGGGCTGCGGCCCGCCTTGGTGTGCGGTGAGGCCGAGGCGTGCTGGGCCCCCGTCTGCTCCGCCCCGCTGCCCGGGGCGGCCGCCGCGGCCGGGTCGCCGCCGCCCGGCAGGGCCGGGGTGCCTGCCAGCGTGGGGGAGGGGCCGGGGGACGGCGAGGGCGTGCCGGCCGGCGGAGCGAGCGGCAACAGGCCGGACGGCGTGGCCGACGGCGAGGCCTCCGGCAGGGCCACCACCCGGACGTCGTCGCCCGACCCCGGACCGCACATCACCAGCAATGCGGCCAGCACCACCAGCGTCCCGCCGGCCGCCACCGCCCGGGCCTTCCGCGACCGGCGCCGCGGCGGGGGTGTGCCGCCGGGCGGCGGCTCCGCCTGCGACGGCCCGGCCTGCGGGGGCGCCGTGCGGAACGGCTCCGCCTGCGACGGGATCGGGAGGGGTACGGGAGGTGGTTGCCAGGCGTTCGACGGCCACTGCCACTGTCCTCCGGTGGGCTGCCCAGTCATGTGCTCGTCCTTCCAGCGCCGCCCCCGCCGTTTCTACCGTGCTCAACGAGCGCGCCGACCACGGGACATGACCCGGAAGAGGGGCCTGGACGGGCGCTGATTGCCGCCGACCCACATGCTGGGGTCATGGAGACCAACAGCACGTCCGCACACCTGGTCGAGGTGGCCGAGTTCCGGACCGACAGTCGCTACCGCCTCGTCCACCTCGAAGGCCACGGCTGGGAGCCCCTCGCCCCCGAGGAGTTCGAACCCCGCCTCCACCAGGTCTTCCCCGACCTCGACCCGCACGACCCCGTCAAGGTGCACTGGGCCGACCGCCCCTGGGAGTGGCCGAGTTGGCACCCCGGCGAAGCCTGAGTCAGTGATCGCCCCGACGACGGGTTCGCTACGCTTTCCGGGTGAGCGTGGATCACTTCTGGCGCCGCCTGCCAGGTCAGGCCGTGGACGCCTGCTCGCCCGAGGAACTCGGCGAACTCGTGCCCCGGAGCCGCGACGTCCGCTACGACCGGCTGGTCGCCGCCGGACTCGCCCTCGGCGTACGGCGGACCGCCGTCCTGATGGAACTCGCCCTCACCGAGAACGGCCTCCACCCCGACCCGGCCGCCCGGCTCCCCGTCTACGGCGGCACCCGCCGTGACATCGGGGTCGGGATGCCGGTGCTGCGGCCCGACCAGGTGGCCGCCGCCTTCACCTTCCTGCGCGACTCGGCGCTCGGCGAACTCGTCCGCCAGCAGGACACGGTGCTCGCCCGGCGGGTCGCCCAGCTCGACCTCGAACCGCCCTGGTCCGAGTCCTGGGCCGCCCGCGTCGTCAACGACCTGCGCGAACTGCGGGACTTCTTCGCCGGCGCGGCCGCTGCGGGGGATGCCGTCGTCGTCCGGGAATCCGTATGAGGGAACCGATGCGCTCCACTGAACCGATACGCCCTGCCGATCCGATAGGGCCCGCCGACCCGATAGGGCCCGCCGACCCGACGCGCCTGGTGGGCCCGGAGCGCACGGCGGACCCGGAGCGCCCGCCGGGGACGGTCGGCTACGGCGAGGCGGCGGAACAACTCGCCGTCCAGTACGAGAGCGTGGACTTCGCCGAGGTCCACCGCTCCCTGCTGCACCTCTATCCGGCCGCGCCCGCCGCCGTCCTCGACATCGGCGCCGGCACCGGCCGCGACGCGGCCGCCCTCGCCGCCCTCGGCCACCGGGTCACCGCCGTCGAGCCGACCCCCGAACTGCGTGCCGTCGGTGCCCGCCTGCACCCCCGGGCGGGCATCCGCTGGATCGCCGACGCCCTGCCCGACCTGCCCGAGCTGACCGCACGCGGCGAGCAGTACGACCTCGTCCTGGTCACCGCCGTGTGGATGCACCTCGCCCCCGCCGAACGCCCGCCCGCCATGCGGGCTGTGGCCCGCCTCCTCGCCCCCGGCGCCCGCCTCGCCCTCACCCTGCGCCACGGCCCCGTCCCGCCCGGCCGCCGGATGTTCGACCTCCCGCCCGACCGCACCACCGCCCTCGCGGAAGCCCACGGCCTCCACCTCCTCCACCAGGGCGAGCGGTCCGACCTGCACGCCCGCGCGGACGTGAGCTGGACCGAGCTGGTCTTCCAGCGCGGCCACCGACCTCCGCCGCCGTTGCTCTGACAGCGGTCCCCGCCGTCGCGGGGACGGCCTTCACCGCCGCCGGGGTGCTGCTGGTCATCGCCGTCCGCTGGGGACACCTCGGCGAAATCCGGTGACACGTGCGTGCCGTACGGGGAGACTGGCGGCGCACACGAACCGGCAAGGGGAAGGGCAGCACGTGGCACTGGTGAAGAAGGGGTCCCGTCGTATCGTGGTCGACGGCGTCGAGTACCGCTGGCGGATGAGCAGGAAGCACTGGTGCTGTGACATCGACGCCAGCACCCTCGGCTACGTGGTGGAGGACGCCGCCCGACCCGGCACGACCCTCGTCGTGGAGACCGGACGGCCGGAGCAGCCCGAACCCCAACTGATGCCCGCCGAGGTCGTCCTGCCGGCCGAGGTCGCCGCCGGCATCCGGGCCGCACGGTCGCAGGGCTGGACGCCCACCGCCGCCGGCTCGCCGTTCCAGCTGCGCCACTCCGCCGTCCGCCACGAGCCGAACGAACCGCAGGGAGCCGCCGGGCACCGGGACCGATGACCTTGACGAACCGCCCGGCCGGGACCCGGCCGCCGCCCACCGCGCCGTCGAGAACCTGATCCGCTACCAGGACGGCACCCCGCGCACCCTGTCACCGTCCCTGGCCGACCGGGGTAGCCGCCACCTGCTACGCCCCGGCCTGCTGGTAGAGCGTCACCAGGAGGCCGTGCACAGGCTCGCCCTCCGGGTCCTCCTCGGCCTCGTCGACCAGTGCGGCCAGCGCCTCGGCCAGCTTCGCCGCCTTGGCCGGGCTGAGCCGCAGGTGACGCAGCGTCATGAGGTGGTCGACGGGTGAGCGGTCCAGTTCCTGGGCGACGGCCCCGAACAGCGCGGCCGTGCCCTCGGCCCGAGGTTCGGCGACGAGGAGCCGTTCGGCGGTCCGCCGGTAGTACTTCTCGGTGCCGCCGCGTACCCGCCGCGTTCCCGCGTCCTGGACCAGCCCCGCCTCGCACAGCACCCTGAGGTGGTGGGAGACGCTGCCCTTGTTCGCTCCCAGCTGCGCGGCGAGTCGGCTGATCGTCGACGGCCGGGTGCTGAGGGCGAACAGCAGGCGCTGGCGCATGGGGTGGGCGAGCGCGGTGTGCTGGAGCGGCGTGGTGATCCGCTGCACGTCTTCGCTTTCGACTTCGTCCTGTTGATGGCTCACCCGATCAAGCGTTAAGTACGGTTGACGCTTTTGCAAGTCGCTGGTCTACTCCCTCCCATGACCTCCACACCTTCCCCCACGTCGCTGCCCACGTCGCTGCCCGAGTCGCTGTCCGAGTCGCTGTCCGTGCCGCTGGACGCCGTCACCGTCGTCGAGTCGATCGCCGACCTGGTCGGCGAGAACTACGTCTTCCCCGACGCCGCCCGGCAGTTGGCGGACCTGCTGCGCCGCCGCAACGCCGAGGGCTGCTACCGGTCCCTGAACATCGAGGACTTGGCCGACGCGGTCACCACTGACCTGCGGTCCGTCAACGGCGACCTGCACCTGGCCCTTAAGCACCACGCCGTGCCGGTGCCGCCGGAGCGCGGCGCGGCCGTACTCGCAGCGATGCGGCGGGACTTCGACTCCTCCCTGGGTGGTGTGCCGCGGGTGGAACTCCTCGACGGCGGCGTCGCCGTCCTGGAGATCGGGCCCAAGATGTTCCCGCTGGACTGGGCGGCACAGCCGCTGGCCGCGGCGCTCTCGCTGGTGGCCCCCGCCCGCGCCCTCGTCCTGGACCTGCGCCGCAACACCGGCGGCGACCCGGACACGGTCGCCTTCGCCTGCGGCTACCTGCTCGACCGCCGTACGCACCTCAACACCCTGCTCTCGCGGCAGGGCGAGGTGGCCGAGCAGTCCTGGACGCCCCCGTTCGTGCCCGGCGCCCGCTTCGGCGGCAGCAAGCCGCTCTACGTACTGACCAGCGGGAACACCTTCTCGGCGGGCGAGGAACTCGCCTACGACCTCCAGCAGCTCGGCCGCGCCGAGGTCGTCGGGGAGGCCACCCGGGGCGGCGCGCACCCGCGCGAGGGCTGGACGGTGCACCCGAACCTGGAGCTCAGCGTGCCGGTCGCCCGCGCGCTCAACCCGGTCTCGGGCACCAACTGGGAGGGCACCGGCGTCCGTCCCGACGTGCCGTGCGACCCCGATGCGGCGCTCGACCGCGCACTGGCCCTGGCCGTGGCGCGTCTCGCGTAGGAGGACCGGATCGACGGACTCCGCCACGGCTCTTGCCCGAAATCGGGGACTCGCCCCGCCCTTGCACCTCGCCGCCAGCGACATCATCAAGGACTTGACCGGCGAGGACTGGAGGCGGATCCGGCACCGCAAGGCTGGCGGCAGCGCATGTCCGGGCTGACCGTCGGCCCTCAGCGGCGGGTCTCGATCCGCAGGCCGCCCGTGGTCACCCGGCGGATGTGGTCGCTCGCCAGCAGGTCGTGTGGCTGGCCGAGCTCGATCGCGCTTGCCGCGTCCAGGCGGGCCAGCTGGGCGGCCGTGAACTCGACCTCCAGGGCGCCCAGGTTCTCCTCCAGTTGGGCGGGGCTGCGCGCCCCGATCAGCGTGGTCGCCACGCCCGGGTTCCGCAAGGTCCAGGCCAGCGCGACCTGGGCCAGGGTGCGGCCCAGCTCGGCGGCGACCTCCCGGGCGGCCCCGGCCACGGCAAGATTGCGCTCGGTGAGCGTGCCCAGGGCGAGGTTGACGCCCCTGCGGGTGCCGTCGCCGGCGGCGGCACCCGTCGCGCTCAGGTCGTCCCGGCCGTACTTGCCGCTGAGCACCCCGCCGCCCAGCGGCGAGTACGGGACCACGCCCAGGCCCAGTTCCCGGGCCATCGGGATCAGGTCGCGCTCCGCAGTGCGTTCGAGCAGGCTGTACTCGACCTGCAGTGCGACCAGCGGCGACCAGCCGCGCAGGTCGGCGATCGCCTGCATCCGGGACACCTGCCAGGCTGGGGTGTTGGAGATCGCCACGTACAGCACCTTGCCCTGCCGGACCAGGTCGTCCAGGCCGCGCAGGACCTCCTCGACCGGCGTCCGGAAGTCCCAGACGTGCAGGTACAGCAGGTCGAGGTAGTCGGTGTCCAGCCGCCGAAGGCTCCCCTCCACCGAACCGAACAGGGCCTTACGATGACCGCCCCCGGAGTTGGGGTCGCCGGGGCGGCGCAGCGTCGAGTACTTGGTCGCCAGCACCAGACGTTCGCGCTCCTCGCGGGCGAACTCGCCCAGCAGTCGCTCGGAGCTGCCGTCGGTGTAGGTGTCGGCGGTGTCGAGGAGGTTGCCGCCGAGCCCGACGTAGTGGTCGAACAGCTTGCGCGCCTCGGCCCGTTCGGCGCCCCAGCCCCACTCGGTGCCGAAGGTCGCCGTACCCAGGGCCAGCGGTGAGACCCGCAGTCCCGAGCGGCCCAGCAGCCGGTAGGCGTCGAGGGTCAGTGCCATCAGGTCCTCCTGTGCTCGTGGTCCGTTGCCGGGACCGAGTCTGTGGCGGCGGCGGTCCGGAGGTAAGGGACGGCACTTCCTGGGAAGGCCGGTCCCACCCTGGCGGTTGGACCGGTCATGACGACCCGAACCATGGACACCACCCAGGAGCTGGCCGCCTTCCTGCGGAGTAGGCGCGAACGCCTCGACCCCGACCGGATGGGCCTGCCGTCGCACCGGCGGGCCCGGCGGACGCCGGGGCTGCGCCGGGAGGAGGTCGCCGAACTGGCCGGGGTCAGCACCGACTACGTGGTCCGGCTGGAGCAGGGTCGCGGGCTGCGGCCCTCGGCAGAGGTGCTGGCGGCGCTGGCCCGTGCCCTGTGCCTGGACCCGAGCGAACGCGACTACCTCTTCGACCTCGCCGGACACCGCCGTCCCGGCACCACCGGTGGGCCGGCCGCCGGTGCGGCGCCGTCGCTGGCCCGCCTGGTGGATGACCTCTCGCCGCTGCCGGCCATGCTGCTGGACCACCGTTACGACATCCTCGCCTGGAACCCCGAAATGGCCCGGCTGCTACCGGACTTCGATGCTGTGCCGCCGTCACGGCGCAACGCGATGTGGCTGTGCCTGCTGCACCCGGCGATGCGCGGCTTCTACGTCGACCGGGAGCAGGCGCTGCGGGACGGGATCGCCCACCTGCGCGCGGCATGGGCCGCGCATCCGCAGGACCGGGAACTGTCCGGCCTCATCGCCGAATTCGCCACGCAGGACGAGGACTTCGCCCGCCTGTGGTCGGAGCGGGAGGTCGGCGTCAACGGACGCGGCCGGAAGTTGCTGCGGCATCCGGTCGCCGGTGCGATCACCGTCGACTTCGAAGTCCTGCTGCCGCTCCAGGACCCGGAGCTGCGCCTGCTGGTCTACCGCGCCGCGGACGAGGAGAGCCGCGCGGCCCTGGACCGGCTGTGCACGCGGTGACTGGGCCAAGCTGTGGGCCTGCCCCCGAGCATTGGAATGGCGCCCACGAGCAACTGAGGAACCGGGCCGCTGTCGGAACCTGGGAGAGGATCTCCACCGCCCTGCTCGCTCAGGCCGATACCGAAGGCGATCTCGGCAGGGTCGTGGCGGTTGACTCCAGCATCCTCCGCGAGCCAACGCCAACCGTTCTTCGGAGCCGGATCCGGCAACAGCGGCTCGATCCCGGCTCATTGGGCATCTCGCGACGGCACACCTCAACCGATGATTCAGGCAGTCCACTTGCGGCGGGTGGGTGTGAGGCGCACCGGAAGTCGGGTGGGTCGACTTCCGGTGCGGGGCGGGGTGGCTATCGGGTGCCGAAGGCGTCGTGGACGAGGCGGTCGGCCCAGTGGTGGAGGGCGGGGGTGAGGGGCGGGTGGGTGAGGCCGGCGGCGGTGATGAGGTGGTCGGCGGAGGTGGTGTCGTAGCGGTCCTCGGAGAGGAAGCTGAGGGTCTCCGGGTCGGCGCCGGTGAGGGCGCGGGGGAGGCGGCGAACGAGGGGGACGGGGATCAGGCCGCGGGGTGGGCGCACGCCGAGGTGGGCGGCGAGGAGGGCGACCAGGTCGGGGAGGGCGGGGGTGGTCGGGTCGAGGACGGTGTGGGCGGCGCTCGGCGCGCTGTCGTGTGCCGGGACGGCGGCCAGGAAGCGGGTCAGGTGGTCGACGGTGACGACGGGGACGAAGGTGCGGCGGGTGCCCGGCAGCAGGGGGAGGCGGCCGCGGTGCAGTTGGTGGACCAGTTGGGCGAGGCCGAGGTACTGGCCGGCCTCGCCGGTGGCCGAGTGGCCGATGACGCTGCTCGGGTTGACGGTGGTGAGCGGGACGCCGAGCCGGGGTGCGGTGACGCGGACGGCGGCGTCGGCGAGTTGCTTGGAGGCCTCGTAGGCGCCGAGGCGGGCGTAGAGGGCGGCGGTGGCGCCCTGGTCGAGCGGGTGGCGGGGGTGGGGGTCGCGGCCGACGCGGTAGCCGGAGAGGTGGACCAGGCGGCGCAGCCGGGGTCGGGTCGCGGACCAGTGCAGTGCGTGGAGGGCGCCGTGGAGGTTGGCGGGTTCGGCCTGGGCGCGGGTGAGGCCGAACTGGTAGCGGGCGGCGAGGTTGTGGACGTCGCGGACCTCGGCGAGGCGGGCGTCGTCCTCGGGGGAGAGGCCGAGGCCGGGGCGGGTGAGGTCGGCGGTGACGGTGGTCAGCGGGGCCGGGTCGGTGTCGTGCTCGCGCAGCCAGGCGCGGAGGGCGGTGCCGCTCCCGGTGGTGCGGACGGCGGCGGCCACGGGCTCGCCGCGGCCGAGGAGTTCGAGGATCAGCCAGCGGCCGAGGAAGCCGCCGGCGCCGAGGACGAGGGCCTGCGGGAGCGGGGGAGCGGATGGCATGGGTGTTCCCTGCTTTCTGTGGACCGGTCGGCATATTTCTGTAGACCGATCTGCATAATTTCTGGTCATGGCGGGGCGGGGCGAGGGAGTGGACGGGGGAGGGGGAGGGGGAGGGGGAGGCGTTGGTGGGATGGAAGGCACAGTTGGCCTGTAGACCGGTCTGCATATTCTTGGGCGAGCGGTCGGCGCGGCAACCGGCCGGCCACGGCTACAGATACGGCTACGGAATCGGCCACGGGGTGCCCCCGCGACGGCTACGAGCGGTCGGACGCCTTCGCACCGAGGAGGTGGAGGACGGCGTGCCGGGCGTCGTCCAGGGGCTCGCGGCTGCGTCGGACCGAGGCCAGCAGCACCGCGCCCTCCAGCAGGGCCAGGGCCTGGCCGGCGGCCACCGCAGCCTCGGCCGGGCGGAAGCCGCCGGCGGTCAGCTGCTCGGCCAGGATGCGCTGCCAGCCCTCGTACACCTCGGCGCACACGGCGCGCAGTGCCTCGTTGGTGCCGGCGACCTCCAGGGCGACGGTGGCGATGGGGCAGCCCTTGGTGTAGTCGGAGCGGGCCAGGCGGTCCGCGAACACCTCGGTGAGGTGCCGGCTGAGCGCTGCGGCGTCGGCTCCGTCGGCGGCGAGTCCGGTCAGCAGGTCGGCGACCTCCTGGCCGGACTGCAGCAGTGCGGCCGCGACCAGTTGGTCCTTGCCGCCGGGGAAGTGGAAGTAGAGGGAGCCGCGCGGTGCGCCGGTGACGGCCAGGACCTGGTTGAGGCCCGTGCCGGAGTACCCGTGCTGCTCGATCAGTTCCCGGGTGCCGGCGATCAGCCGGGCCCGGGTCTCCTCGCCCTTTGCTCCCATGGCTGGAGACTGTAGACCGGTCTGCATATTCCTGTCGACCACATTTCTGGTGGCCGCATTCCCGGCGGCCGCATGCCTGTCGACCGGCCCGTCCGCCCTCGTGCCGACGCGCCGGCCCGGGCGGAGGACTCGCGACGGCTGCTCAGCGGCGGCTGCTCAGGCCCGCAGCTCGGGCGGGAAGCCCGTCCAACGCAGTTCCTCGGGCAGGTGGGACTGGTCGTTCAGGAGGAGGACGGCGGAGGGACGGCCGGGAGCGAAGCGGAGCACGGTGAGCGCCGCGTTGGCCGCGTTGAGGCCGAGCCAGCGCCAGGCGGGGGCACCCAGGGTGTGGCGGACCAGCCAGCCGATCAGGAAGGCGTGGGTGACGACCAGTTCGTGCCGGTCCTCGGGGCCGTCGACCGGTCCGGTGAAGCGGTCGACGGCCCGGCGGGCCAGTTCCGGCCCGCGGGAGAGCTCCTCGGCGGAGGCTCCGGCCAGGAAGCGCAGCAGGAACTCTGCGCTGTCGGGCGGCAGTTCGTCGGCCGACGGCGCGTACGGGACGTAGTCTCCGGCCTCCTCACAGGCCGACACCGGTACCCCGCCGAGCTGATCCCCGATCAGCCGGGCGGTCTGCGCGGCCCGGGGCAGCGGGCCGTGGTGGACGGCCGCGAGGGGGCGCTCCGCCAGGCGGCGGCCGAGCAGGACGGCCTGCCGACGGCCGGTGGGGGTGAGTCCGCCGCCCTCCGACTCGCCCTTCGACTCGCGCCCTGGCTCGCTCTCCGACTCGCCCTTCGACTCGCGCCCTGGCTCGCGCCCCGACTCCCTGTCGGTGGGGCTGTGGTGGGCGGCCTCGCCGTGGCGGGCGAGGTAGAGGTAGCGGGTGGCGCTGTCGGGCACGGGCGGGCTCCGGGGATCGTTCGGTGCGACGGTCTGGCCCCGGAGTGACGCCCGTTCGGTCGGTGGTGGTTCCCGGTCAGCCGGTGTGGGCCCGGTTCAGCAGGGCGAGTTCCTCGGCCGTCAGCCGCAGGGCGCCGGCCGCGAGGTTGTCCTCCAGGTGCGCCACGTCGCCGGTGCCCGGGATGGCGAGCACGTGCGGGCCCCGGTGGAGCGTCCACGCGAGCCGGACCTGGGCCGTGCTGACGCCGCGCGCCTCGGCAACCGTCCGGACCTCGCCGGGTTCCGTCCCGCCGGCGCCGCCCTCCCGCCCGGCACCGGCGATGGCGTAGAACGGGACGAAGGCGATGCCCTGCTCGCCGCAGAGCCGCAGCACCTCGTCCTGGGCGGCCGAGGCGCCGATCCCGTACGGGTTCTGTACGCAGGTGACCGGGGCGATGGCCTGGGCCTCGGTGAGCTGGTGCGGGTGGACGTTGGAGAGGCCGAGCTGCCGGATCAGTCCGGCCTGCCGCAACTCGGCGAGTGCGCCGAAGCGCTCGGCGATCGAGTCGGTGCCCAGGATGCGCAGGTTGACCAGGTCGAGGTGGTCGCGGCCGAGCTGTCGCAGGTTCTCCTCGACCTGGGCGCGCAGGGCCTCGGGGGTGCGGGCGTGGTCGATCCACTGGCCGTCGGTGCCACGGGCCGGGCCGACCTTGGTGGCGATCACCAGGTCGTCGGAGTACGGGGCGAGGGCGCTGTTGATCAGCTCGTTGGCGGAGCGCAGCGGGGAGAAGTAGAAGGCAGCGGTGTCGATGTGGTTGACGCCCAGTTCGACCGCGCGGCGCAGCACCCGCAGGGCCTGGTCGCGGTCGCGCGGTACGGCGTCCGGTACGAGCGCCGGTCCGGTCTGCGGCAGGCGCATGGTGCCGAAGCCGATCCGGTGGACGGTGCGGTCGCCGAGCTGCCAGGTGCCGGAGGAGGCGGCGGACACGGAGGGGGTGGTCAGAGTGGTGTCGGAAGTCATGCTGGTCATGATCGCTATTGAACTAACCTGATCGCCACTGATTCGGACATGCGTGAATCCACGGGGGCGGGCGTTGGCGGAACTGCTGTTCACGGCGGGTGACCTGGCCCGGATGCGGTTCGTGGTCGCACCGATGTGGGAGGTCGGGCCGAGCCTGCGCCTGCTGCGCTCGGGAGTGCCGCACGCCGTCCACGGCCCCTGGGTGGAGCAGGTCCGGCCCCGGCTGGCGGCGCTCGGCCCGGCGTACGGGCTGCTCGCCGAACTCGTGCCGCCCACCGGCTACGTGCCGGACTTCCTCAACCCGGCCCCGACCGGCCCCGCGCCGACCCTGGCCGGGGAACTCGCCGCGATCCGGGCCACCCCCGCCGCGCAGGTCCGGCGCGACCTGGACCGGCTGGCGGTGGACCAGGCGGATCAGGCGGACCGGGCGCACCGCCCGCACCGGACGGACCGGACAAACCGGGCGCACAGGGCGCACCCCGCGGACCAGGGCGGGCTCGGCCCGAGGCTGCGGGCCCTGCACGCCGACCCGGAGGCCGGGCTGGCCCGGCTCGCCGAGGCGGTTGAGGCCTACTGGGAGCTGGCCCTCGCGCCGTACTGGGCGCGGATCCGCGCCGTGCTCGACGCCGACGTGTTGTACCGGGCCCGGCAGGCCGCCGAGCACGGCGCCGAGCGGGTGCTGAACGACCTGCACGCCGAACTGCGCTGGACCGACGGCGCCCTACGGCTGAGCCACCGCTCCCGCCCGATGCCCCGCCGCACCGCCGGGCCGGGCCTGCTGCTGATCCCCTCCGCGTTCACCGGCCCCGGCCTGTTCACCCTGCTCGCCCCGCCGGCCCCACCCCAACTCGCCTACCCGGCACGGGGGATCGGCCGTCTCTGGACCGCGGAGGCACCGGCCCGCGGCACGGCGGCCCTGGCCGCGGTGCTCGGCCGCTCCCGCGCCCTGCTGCTCGCCGAACTCACCGCCCCCGCCTCGACCACCGATCTCGCCCACCGCACCGGCCTGTCCCCCTCGGCCGTCTCCCAGTACCTGACGGCGCTGCGGGACGCCCGCCTGGTCAGCGCCCACCGCGCCGGCCGCTGGGTGCTGTACGCCCGGACGGCCACCGCCGAGGCGCTGCTCGCCCCGGACGGCTGAGCGGCGCGGCCGCTCTCTCGGCCGCTGTTCCCCCGGCCACCTGGCCAGGGCCACGAATCCGGTCCGCCGGTCATGTGCCCTCGGGCCGGGGGGAGTTCGGCGCGGAACCGCAAATGGATAGGCTGCCCGGCATGGAGCAGGAACACCCCGTGAACGAGTCGCCGGGCCCGCTGACCGCCTTCGACGGCCGCATCGTCCTCGACCTGACCACCCGGATCGCCACCGTGGACGGCCGGGAGGTCCCGCTCACCCACCAGGACACCCGGGCGCTGCGCGCCCTGATCGAGCTCGGCGAGGGGATGCACGACCTGCTGGACATCCAACAGCACGGCTGGGACGGCCTGTTCGACCCCCGGGAGCTGCGCCACCCGATGGCCGTCCTGCGGGCCAAGCTCGGCGAGCCCCCGTGGATCGTCCGGGAACAGGAACACGAACAGGATCGGGAATGGAACCGAGACCGGGACCGCTACGGCCTGCGGCCCCCCGGTCCGCCGCCGTCTGGGAAGCTGCGGGCATGACGTTTCCGCTCCTTCGCTGCGCCGTCCTGGACGACTTCCAGGGCGTCGCCGCCAGCTCCGCCGACTGGACCCCGGTCGCCGACCGGGTCGAGGTGACCGCCTTCCGCGAGCACCACGCCTCGGAGGCGGAACTGGCCGCCGCGCTCGCCGGGTTCGACATCGTGGTCACCCTGCGCGAGCGGGTGCCGTTCCCCGCCACGCTGTTCGCCCGGCTGCCCCGCCTCAAGCTGCTGATCGCCTCCGGCATGCGCAACTCGGTGATCGACCTCCCGGCCGCCGCGGCGCACGGCGTCACCGTCTGCGGTACGGCCAGCTCCGGCACCCCGCCGGTCGAGCTGACCTGGGCGCTGCTGCTGGGTCTGGCCCGCGGCATCGTCCAGGAGAACACCGCGCTGCGCGAGGGCGGGCCCTGGCAGAGCACCGTCGGGGCCGATCTGCACGGCCGGACGCTCGGAGTGCTCGGCCTCGGCCGGGTCGGCGGCGCCGTGGCCCGGGTCGGGCTGGCCTTCGGCATGGAGGTGCTCGCCTGGAGCCGGAGCCTGACCGACGAACGGGCGGCCGCGGCCGGTGTGCGCCGGGCCGCCTCGAAGGAGCAACTGCTCGGGGAGAGCGACTTCGTGTCGATCCACCTCGCGTCCGACGCGGGCACCCGGGGGCTGATCGGCGCCGCCGAGCTCGCCCTGATGAAGCCGGAGGCCTACCTGGTGAACACCTCCCGGGCGGCGATCGTCGACCAGGACGCGCTGCTCGCCGCCCTCACCGGCGGCCGGATCGCGGGGGCCGCCGTGGACGTCTTCGACGTCGAGCCGCTGCCCGCCGACCACCCGATGCGCCGCGCGCCCCGGCTGCTGGCCACCCCGCACCTGGGGTACGTCTCGCAGGAGAACTACCGGCGGTACTTCACCGAGGCGGTGGAGGACATCGCGGCGTTCCTGGCGGGTGAGCCGATCCGCCGTCTGGGCTGACGCCCGCGCCCCGGCCCGGCCGCCGGTCGCATACTGACGGCATGACGAGCGGAGACGGTGGCCGGGGTACGGGCCGACGCGGGGTGCTGCGGGCGGGTGCGGCGGCGGTGCTGCTGGGCGCGGTGGGGTGTACGAGCGGAGCGAAGTCCGCCGTGGCCCCAGCGAGTTCGCCGCCGACCCCGCACTCGACCGACCGGCCCACCCCAACTCCCACGACGGCCCCGACCACGACAGAGCCCCCTACCCAGCCCCCGACCCCGCTGCCCACCCCGCCGCTCTGGCAGCCCGGCCCCGGCGAGATCCAGCCCGACGTCAAGCGCCGCGCCGTCGAGCTGGTCGCCGCGCTCGGCGCCTGGCCGCCCGGCGGCCAGGCGCCCGGGGCGGCCCGGGCCCGGGTGGCCGCGCTGGGCCTGCCGCCGGGCCTGGCGGACGGGGCCGGGCGGCTCGCCCCGGCGGCGCCGGAGGCGGCCCTGGAGGTGATCGACGCCCAGTACGGCGGGATCCTCGCCGACTCGGCGAGCGTGCTGGTGGTCTGCCGCCAGTGGACCAGGCGGCCGGACGGCTCGGTGGCGGCGGGCGGCATCACGGTGGACGTCCGGCTGAGCCGGGCGGCGCCGCGCTGGACGGTCACCGCCGTGAACCCGGGGGACCCGGGCCCGGCCACCGCCTCACCCGCCCCCGCGGTGGCGAAGGTGCTGGCCGAGCCGAGGATCGAACTGCCGCCCGAGGCCGCCGCCGACCTGCTCAGCGGCACCGTCCACGACACCGTCCTGACGGCGATGCTGCGGCTGGCCGGCCCGTACGCGCTGTCGGTGAGCGTGGTGCGCACCGGCCACCCCCTGGACGTCTTCGGGACGACCCGGCCCAGCGACCATCCGCTGGGCCGGGCCTTCGACGTCTGGCGGATCGACGGCCGGGCGGTGGTGGACCCGGCCACGCCCCGGCAGCTGATCGAGTCCTTCATGCGGGACGCGGCGGCGGCCGGTTCGTACAACGTGGGCGGGCCGGTGGCGATCGCGGGCGTCGGCAACCAGTTCTTCACCGACGACACCCATCACGACCACGTCCACGTCGGGTTCAACAGCTGATCTCCGCACACTGGTTGACGCATCAGTTGACGCATTACTTGTGACGCACTGCTTGACGCATCAGTTGACGCTGACGGCGCTCCAGGCCGCAGCGACCGCGTTGTACTCGGTGCTGCCCGCGCCGTAGAGGTCGCGGGCGGCGTTGAGCGAGGCGGCGCGGGCGCCCTTGTAGTTGGTGGTGGAGGTCATGTAGACGGTCAGCGCGCGGTACCAGATCTTGGCGACCTTCTGGTTGCCGATGCCGGTGACCGTGGACTTGTTGCAGGTGGGGCTGTTGTAGGCGACCCCGTTGACGGTCTTGCTGCCGCTGCCCTCGCTGGCGAGGTAGAACCAGTGGTTGCCGACGCCGGAGGAGTTGTGGACGTCCAGCTTGCCGACCGAACTGCTCCAGCAGTCGGCCGACTTGCCGTCCAGCGAGGGCTTGTCGAAGCGGCGCAGCCACGGCGGGGTGGACTGGTCGCTGAACAGGTAGTCGCCGGTGTCGATCCTGTTGTTGGCGTACCACTCGACCATGGTGCCGAAGATGTCGCTGGTCGACTCGTTGAGGCCGCCGGACTCGCCGCTGTAGCGCAGGTTGGCGGTGGCGCTGGTGACGCCGTGGGTCATCTCGTGGCCCATGGTGTCGAGGTCGACCTGCTCGGGGTCGGTGGTGCCGTCGCCGTCGCCGGTCATCATGCAGAAGCAGCTGTCGGACCACTGGGCGTTGTCCCAGTTGGTGCCGACGTGCACGAAGACGGTGGCGCCCTTGCCGTCGTTCTTGATGCCGTTCCGGCCGTGCACGTTCTTGTAGTAGTCGTACGTCCAGGCGGTGTTGGCGTGGGCGTCGACGGCGGCGGTGGCACGGTTGGTGGAGAACTTCCTCCCGTCGCCCCAGACGTTGGTGGTGCTGGTGAACGGGGTGCCGGAGCTCGCCTTGATCGAGCTCGCGGACAGGTTGCCGGCGTCCTTGGTGACGTGGCCGCGGACCGGGTCGGTGAGGGTGTAGCCGCCGTTGGCCGGGGTGGTGTCGACGGTGACCTGGCCGGTGTACTCGGAGTTCCCGGTGCCGGCGGCCTGGTGCTCGGCGTCGTAGGACTCGATCTGCTCGCCGGTGGTGGCGTCGGTGACGACGACCTTGCCGGCCGGCTGGCCGTGCTCGCCGGTGCCCTCGACGACGGTGCGCCAGGCCAGTCGCGGGGTGCCGTCGGCGGCCCAGACGACCAGTTCGGGGCTGCTGGTGGCGTCCCGGACACCGGGGGCGGCGGAGAGCGCGTCGGCGGCGCCGGCCTGGGCGGGGACCTTGGGGACGGTGGTCTTCACGGCGGCGTCGTGGGCGGCCGCCCGGGAGGAGTCCTTGAGCCTGCCGCGGGCGTCCTGGTGGACGACCAGGTCGCCGCCGACCACGGGAAGTCCCTGGTAGGTGCGGTCGAAGCGGATGTGCGAGGTGCCGTCGGGGTCGAGGACGACGTCCTTGAGGACGAGGTCCTGGCCCGCGCCGTAGCCGAACACCCCGGGGTTGTGGGTGACGTTGGCGCGGGCCTGGGCGATCGCGGCCTCGCGGCCGACCGGGGCGGCGGAGGCCGTGGTGGGGACGGCCACGGCGGCGAGGGCGGCGACGACGGCTATCGCTCCGGCCGTGCGGGCACGACGGGAGGAGGAGTTGGGGCTCACTCTGACTCCAGTGGGGGTGGGGTGCAGGAAAAGGGGCTGCAAAGAGCTGCGACCGAGATTGACGGCGATCAGTCAGATCGGGCTAGAGGAAAAGTCATAACTTTGCCAAGTTGTGTCCTGGTCCAGTCAAAAATGATCGGAACTTAACAAGCCGTCCACACTGCCGTCGTGACGGTCGACTACCGAGGCGGGGCCCGTCGGCGCTGCGACGCCCTATGCTTCCGCTCCATGGACGGATGGGTGGGGGCCTGGACCGGCGGGCGGGCGGCGGTGCACCTGGGCAACGTCGCGGACTTCAACGCCCAGTTCTTCGCCCCGGGCATGGACGCCGCCCAGCGGGCGCGGCGGCTGCGGCAGGCGCACCACTACGCCTGTCTGGCCGTCGGCTACAGCCCGGAACCGGCCGTGCTGGTGCTGCCCGCCGAGGTCGACCGGGCCTGGACCGACTGGCTGGGCCGCGAACTCGCCTGGGGGCCGGTCGAGGTGCACACCGGGGTGGCCGCCGACCGGACGCTCGCCGAGGCGCTCGCCGCCCGCCCCGCACTTGCCGCCAGGATCGCCGACTCCGGCCGTCCGGTGGTCAGTTGGGGCCGCACCACCGCGCAGGGCGAGGGGCCCGAGCTGGCCGCCGTACGCCGCTACGAGTCCAAGGCCGCCGCGCACGGGCTGTTCACCGCCCTCGCCCCCGAGCACCCCGGGATCGTCGTCCCCGCCCAGGAGCGCGCGGAGAGCCGTCGTCGCGCGGCGCGCAGACTCACCGTCCGTGCGGTCCGGGGCCTGACCACCGTCCTCAAGAGCCCGTACGGCGTGGGCGGTTACGGCACCGTCGTGGTCGAGCCCGCCGAACTGTTCGCCGCCGGCGGCGGAGGCGCCCTGCTGCGCCGCCTGGTGCGCTCCGAACTCCTGCCGCCGGACGGCGAGTTGCTGTTGGAGGAGTACGTGGACCCGGGCCCGGCCGCCCGGCTGCGGGACGTCACCTACGATGCCGTGATCGGCCCGGACGGCACCGTGCACCCGGTCGGGGCCGGCGCCATGGAGGTGGCCGGCACCCGCTACCAGGGCGTCACCGTCGGCCCCGGCACCGTGCCGCGGGCCGCCGCCGACACGGCCCGCGGCTTCGCCCTGGCGGTGGGGGAGCGGCTGGCCGCCGAGGGCTACCGTGGCTGGTACGACGTCGACTTCGTCACCGACCGGCAGCGCCGCCTCGCCCCCACCGAGATCAACCTGCGGCTCACCGGCCCCGCCGTCGCCTTCGTGCTACGCGAGCGGTTGGACCAGGTACGCGGCCCGGGCCACCTGGTCCGCACCCTGGACGCGCTGCCGCTCGGCGCCCGGCTCGCCCCCGAGGCGCTGCACGAGCACCTCGACCGACTGCGCCCGCGCTGCGCCCGGCTCGGCGTCACCCTGCTGCCGCTGATCCCGACGGCCGCCCACGACCCGGAGCCCGCCGTCGGACTTGCCCTGGCCGGGCCCGACGCCGAGGCGCTGGACGCCGCGCAGGCACTGGTCGCGGCGGCCAACCACGCCCTGACCGGAATGTTCGAGGCCCTACGCTGACGAACTGCGCTGCGAACTGCGCTGCGAACTGCGCTGACGAACCGTCAGTTCACCTTCCGTGGAGCGGGTTTGCGCAGCAGGAAGATCACCACGATCACCGCGGCCAGCATCAGCGGGATGTTGAACACGTACACCATCGTGGTCTCGCGCGGCCAGTCGTCGGCCGCGGTCAGCCGGTAGAGGTTGTCCTGCGGCCACCAGTTGGCGAGCAGCCAGAACACGGACAGGTAGGTGAGCACCGACAGCCCGGGCGAGCGGCCCAGCCGCAGCACCGACGGGAGGCCGAGGACCAGGAAGGCCAGCCCGGCGCCGAACGCGGCGCACTCGCAGAAGTAGAGCAGGCCGAACCAGAAGTGGTACGCGCCGGGCACCCCCGAGAGGTCCGTCGACCCGGGGAAGAAGGTGTCCGTGAGGGCCCGGGAGACGATGGTGGCGGTCACCGTGAGGAAGAGGGCCAGGCAGCCCGCCGCGTCCTTGGCGCCCGCCCCGCCCCCGGCCTTCCCGCCGCCCTTGCGGCTGCCGCCCGCCTTGGCCGAGCGCGGCGCGGTGTGCTCCGGCGGGGCCGGCAGCGGCAGCTCGGCGCGGTCCAGCTTCCCGGCCCGGGTGCGCGGCAGCTCCGGGACGACGACCACCGCGGCCGGCGCCGAGAAGCCCTTGAGCTCGGTCAGCAGGTACTGGGTGAGCGACCAGCCGTCCACCCCCTCCGGACCGCCCTGGGTGGGCACCGCGTAGCCGACCAGCACCGGTTTCCCCGGTGTGGGCCGCACCTCGACCACGGCGGCCTCCCGGACCGACGGATGGGCGCGCAGCGCGCCCTCGGCGCGGGCCGCCGCCTTGACCCGGGTGGTCACCGTGGTCGCCCGGTCCGTGCCGAGCGGGCCGACCACGGTGGTGGCCCGGCCGACGAACTCCAGTACGCCGTCCGCCCGCAGCCGCCCGAGGTCGCCGGTGAGCAGCACCTTTCCGTCCGGGTCGTAGTCGGCGCGCACGAAGCGCCGGGCGGTGTCCAGCGGCCGGTTGAGGTAGCCGCGGGTCAGGCCCGAGCCCGCGATCGCGATCTCACCGACCCGCCCGGGCGCCACCGGGGTGGCCTGGGGGCCCAGCACGTACACCCGGGTGCCGGGGAAGGGCCGGCCGACCAGCGAGACCCGCTCCGCGCCCTCGGCGGCGGCCGCGCCGCGCACCTCGAACCAGGTGCTGTCGACGGTGGCCTCGGCCAGGCCGTAGACGTTCAGCACCCTGGTGTCCCCGCCGAGCAGCCGTTGCAGGCCCAACTGCTCGTCCAGGTACCACTTCTCGGCGCCGACGGTGAGCAGCCGCACCCCGGGCAGCCCGGCGCCGGTCGCGGCCAGCAGGTCGGTGAGGCGGCGCGCCGTGCGGACGTTCAGTTCCATGACCGTGATCCGCTCCTGCGCCACCAGCGCGGGCAGCGCGGCGAGGTCGGCGGTGCGGTCCAGGGTGAGGTTGAAGGCGGTGACCACCAGGGTCGCGCCGGTGCCCAGGGCGCGCACCCAGTCGGCGGTGAAGACGTCGAACTCCAGGCTCGCCGTCTGCAGGATCCGGTCGGCGGGCGTCAGCCCGTACACCTCGCGCCAACCGGCGTACGCGGCCAGCAGGTTGCGGTGCTCGACCAGGGCGCCGGTGGGCAGGCCGGTGGAGCCGGAGGTGTAGAAGACGCAGGCGACGTCCTCGGGGGAGACCTCCGGCGGCACGAACTCCCGCTCAGGCAGGTCCAGTTCGTCCAGGCAGACGGGCTCCGCAGGGCCCGCGTCGGCCAGCCGGACCAGATGGCGGCGCTCCGTCAGCAGCAACGCGGGCGCGGCGTCGCCCAGGACGTGCCGTAGCAGGGCGTCGGGCGCGGTCGGCTCCAGCGGCACGAACGCGGCGCCGGTCTTCAACACCGCCAGCAGGGCGACGTACACCCCGGTGCCCCGGCCCAGCGCGACGGCCGCCCGGGCGCCCGGGCCGAGCCCGCGCCCCGCCAGGTGGGCGGCCAGCCGCACCGCCCGCTCGTCCAGTTCCCGGTACGTCAGCTCCTCGCCGCCGCACCGCACCGCCACCGCCTCCGGCGCCCGGCGGGCCTGCCGTTCGACCAGCTCGTGCAGCGTGGCGGCGGCGCGCTCCCCGTCCGTCGCCCTCGGATCCACAGTCATCGTCGGACCTCCCCCTGTCCCCCTCGGAAGGATCCAATCCTCCTCCCAACTCACCCCGGACGACAGGGTTCTGGTGATTCCGCCCCCGGCCGTCGCGGTCCACCCCTCGGATGCCGCGGGGCCGCCCCGGGCCGACGGTTGTACTGTGCACGCGGACGGTCGGCGCCGGGCCGGTCCGGTGCGGCGCCGACCACCCCCTTGACCGGCACCGTGATCGGAGAACCGCACCATGGCCCCGTCCTTCGACGGCCCGCTGCTGCGCACCCAGGACGTGGACGTCGTGCGCGACGGCCGGCACCTGCTGCGCGGCATCACCCTGGAGATCCAGCCCGGCGAGCACTGGGCACTGCTCGGTCCCAACGGGGCGGGCAAGTCCACCCTGCTCGCCCTGCTCGGCGCGGTCTCCCACCCCACCCGCGGCACGGTGGACGTGCTCGGCCGCCGGCTCGGCCGGGTCGACATCCGTGAACTGCGTGCCCACCTCGGGCACGTCAACCCGCGCCACCCGCTGCGCTCGCCGCTGAGCGTGCGCGAGGTGGTGCTCACCGGCCACACCAACACCATCGAGCCGGAGTGGCACCGCAAGCCCGCCCCCGAGGCGGTGGAGCGGGCCGAGCAGCTGATCGAGACCCTCGGCATGGCCGCGATGGCGGACGCCCCGTGGACCACGCTCTCCCAGGGCGAGCGCGGCCGGGCCCTGATCGCCCGCGCGCTGATGCCCAGCCCCCGCCTGCTGCTGCTCGACGAGCCCGCCACCGGTCTCGACCTGACCGCCCGCGAGCTGCTGCTGGACAGCCTGGACCTGCTGCGCCACCAGCACCCCGAACTGGCCAGCGTGCTGGTCACCCACCACCTGGAGGAGCTGCCGGAGAGCACCACCCACGCGCTGCTGCTGCGCGAGGGCGAGTGCCTGGCGGCCGGTCCGGTGGACGAGGTGATGACCACGGAGCTGATCAGCGCGACCTTCGGCCACCCGATCCGGATCACCCGCCAGGAGGGCCGCTGGACGGCCCGCGCCGCCGCCCGCCGCGCGCCCGGGAGGTAACGGTTCGGGCAGGGCAGGGGGCCGGGTGTCGACGGTAAAGACTTCTTACGTAAGGTATGCCTTAGCTAAATCAGGAGGCACCGGCCCGGCCGGTGCTTTACCCGGCCTTGGCACCCCCATGCCCTTTTCCGTTGGAGCCCCCATGTCCGCCCGCCGCCGTTCCACCGCAGCCGCGCTGCTCAGCCTCGCCGTGGCCACCGCCGCCCTGGCGGGCTGCGCGTCGAAGAAGGACGACAAGGCGGGCGGGTCGGACGCGGTCAAGGTCAACGCCACCGACACCGCCTGCGAGGTGTCCAGGACCAGCTTCCCGGCCGGTCACGTGGTGATCGACATCAGCAACAAGGGCTCCAAGACCACCGAGGTCTACGTCTACGCCGCCGGCGACAAGATCGTCACCGAGCGGGAGAACATCGGCCCCGGCACCAAGGCCAGCATCAACGCCGAGATCAAGGCGGGCAGCTACGAGGTCGCCTGCAAGCCCGGCATGGTCGGCGACGGCATCCGCCAGAAGATCACCGTGACCGGCGACAGCGGCAGCGCCGCCCCCGCCGACCCGCGCCTGGCCGCCGCCGTCGACGCCTACCGCAAGTACGCCCAGGAGCAGGCCGACGCCACCGTCCCGGCGGTCGAGGCCTTCGCCGCCGCGATCAAGGGCGGCGACCTGGAGAAGGCCAAGTCGCTGTACGCCCCCTCGCGCACCGGCTGGGAGCGCACCGAGCCGGTCGCCGAGAGCTTCGGCGACGTCGACCCCAAGACCGACACCCGCGAGGACAAGCTGGAGCAGGGCCAGGCCTGGACCGGCTGGCACCGCCTGGAGAAGGCCCTCTGGGCCGACGCCAGGATCGGCGACGAGGAGAAGACCCTCGCCGACCAGCTGGTCACCGACCTCAAGGACTGGCAGAAGAAGATCCCCGAGGCGGAGATCACCGCGACCAGCATGGCCAACGGCGCCAAGGAACTGCTCGACGAGGTCGCCACCAACAAGATCACCGGTGAGGAGGACCGCTACAGCCACACCGACCTCGCGGACTTCCAGGCCAACGTCGAGGGCGCCCAGAAGGCCTACGAGCTGTTGAAGCCGGTCGCCGCCGAGAAGGACCCGGAGCTGTCGAAGACCCTCGACGCCGAGTTCACCGCCATCAACGCCCTGCTCGCCAAGTACAAGCAGGCCGACGGCACCTTCACCCCGTACGACAAGGTCACCGAGGCCGAGCGCAAGACCTTCTCCGACGCGGTCAACTCGCTGGGCGAGCCGCTGTCGAAGCTGGCCGCCGCCGTGGTCGTCAAGTAGCCGACCGGCACCGGGAGTCCGGCACCGCCGGCAGCTCCAGCGCTTCCGGACTTCCAGCATCTCCAGCAGTTCCAGCACCTCTAGTAGTTCCAGTAGTTCAGCAAGAGTGAGAAGGGCCCGCCCGCCGATGGACGCCGAGAAAGAGCAGCAGCAGGGTGCCCCGGCCGCTGCCGCCACCCCCACCCCGGGCGCGGTCAGCCGCCGCGCCGTCATCGGCTGGGCCGGTGCGGGCGTCGCGCTCGGCGCCGCGGCCGTCGGCTCGGTCGCGGCGGCGAGCCGCCAGGACGACGACCCCGTCCCGGCGGCCGGCGCGACGGTCGCGGCGGAGGTCCCGTTCTACGGCGACCACCAGGCCGGTATCGCCACCCCCGTCCAGGACCGGCTGCACTTCGCGGCCTTCGACGTCTCCGAGAAGGCGACGCGGGAATCCCTGGTCAAGCTGCTCAAGGAGTGGACCAAGGCGGCCGCCGCGATGGCCGGCGGCCGCGAGGTCGGCACCGGCGCCGTCCCGGCCTCCGCGGAGGCCCCGCCGGACGACACCGGCGAGGCCCTCGGCCTGCCCGCCTCCCGGCTCACCCTCACCATCGGCTTCGGCCCCGGCCTGTTCGAGAAGGACGGCGTCGACCGCTTCGGCCTCAGGGCCCAGCGCCCCGAGGCCCTGATCGAGCTGCCCACCTTCAAGGGCGACAAGCTCGACCCGCTGCGCAGCGGCGGCGACCTCTGCGTCCAGGCCTGCGCCGACGACCCGCAGGTCGCGGTGCACGCGATCCGCAACCTGGCCCGGATCGGCATGGGCACCGTCAACATCCGCTGGTCCCAGCTCGGCTTCGGCAAGACCTCCTCGACCACCCCGGACCAGCAGACCCCGCGCAACCTGATGGGGTTCAAGGACGGCACCCACAACATCGCGGGCAGCGACGGCGCCAACCTCGCCGAGCACGTCTGGGCCGCCCCCGGCGACGGCCCGGAGTGGATGACCGGCGGCTCCTACCTGGTCGCCCGGCGGATCCGGATGCACATCGAGACCTGGGACCGCGCCCCGCTCAAGGACCAGGAGGACACCTTCGGCCGCACCAAGGGCGAGGGCGCCCCGTACGGCAAGGCCAAGGAGCACGACGCCCCCGACCTCAAGGCGATGCCCGCGACCTCGCACGTCGCCCTGGCCCACCCGGACGCCAACAACGGCCTGATGATCCTGCGCCGCGGCTTCTCCTTCACCGACGGCACCGACGGCCTCGGCCGCCTGGACGCCGGACTGTTCTTCCTCGCCTACCAGCGCGACACCCGCAAGGCCTTCGTCCCGCTCCAGCAGCGGCTCGCGGCCTCGGACAAGCTCAACGAGTACATCCAGCACGTCGGCTCCGCCCACTTCGCCTGCCCGGCGGGTGTCCGCAAGCCGGGGGAGTGGTGGGGCCAGGCCCTGTTCGGCTGATCCTTCCCACCCCCAACACCCCGAGGAGTCAGCCGTGTTCGGCAACTACCTGATCGGCCTGCGCGAAGGCCTCGAGGCCAGCCTGGTCGTCTGCATCCTGATCGCCTACCTGGTCAAGACCGACCGCCGGGACAAGCTGCCGCCGGTGTGGCTCGGCGTCACCGCGGCCGTGGTGCTCTCCATGGTCTTCGGCGCGGTCCTCCAGTTCGGTTCCTCGCAGCTGACCTTCGAGGCCCAGGAGGCGCTCGGCGGCTCGCTGTCGATCATCTCGGTCGGGCTGGTGACCTGGATGGTGTTCTGGATGCGGCGCACCGCCCGGCACCTCAAGACCGAGCTGCACGGCAAGCTGGACGCGGCGATCGCGATGGGCACCACGGCGCTGGTGGTCACCTCCTTCCTGGCGGTCGGCCGCGAGGGCCTGGAGACCGCGCTGTTCATCTGGTCCGCGGTGCAGGCCACCGACGACGGCTGGAACCCGCTGATCGGCGCCGCGCTCGGCCTGCTCACCTCGGTGGTGCTCGGCTGGCTGTTCTACCGCGGGGCGTTGAAGATCAACCTGGCGAAGTTCTTCACCTGGACCGGCGCGATGCTGGTCGTGGTCGCGGCCGGCGTGCTCGCCTACGGCGTCCACGACCTCCAGGAGGCCGGCTGGCTGCCCGGCCTGCACGCCACGGCCTTCGACATCTCCAGCACCATCCCCAAGGACAGCTGGTACGGCACCCTGCTCAAGGGCGTGTTCAACTTCCAGCCGGACCCGACCGTGCTCCAGCTGGTGGTCTGGCTGGCGTACCTGCTGCCGACGCTGGCCGTGTTCTTCAACCTGTTCGGGAACCGGGCGAAGCCCGTCGCCGCCAAGCCGGCCGCCTGACCCGGTCGTTCACCGCACACCCGCCGCACAGCACCGCACCGCCCTGCTTGGCACCCGCCGGGCGGGGCGGTGTCGTCAGCCGGAGGGGCCCATGGGGACCAAAGTCCCGGCCCGTCACTCCACCGCGACGCCGAAGGCCGTCGCCAGCCCCGTCAGACCGTTCGTCACCGCCCGCGCCGAGGGCTCGAACTGCCAGCCCGTGGACGCCCGTCGGAAGCTCCCGAGCAGCATCGCCGAGTCCGGCATGCCGCCGTTCGCCCCCGGCCACCGGGCCGGACCGGCCGCCCCCGGCCCGTACTCCGCCGCGACGGCCAGCCCGTACACGTGACCGAGCGGCAGCGTCGGGTGCTCCTCCTCCTCGGTGGACACCGCCAGCACCACCTCGTCCACGGCGGCCGGCAGCCGGTGCAGGTCCAGGCTCAGCCGGGCCGCCCGGGCCGGCTCGCCCGGCACCGAGTGGGTGGGGTGCAGCCGGACGGCGCCGTCCGGGTCCTGCGGGTTGTTGAAGAACACGAAGTGCTCGTCGCTCAGCACCCGGCCGCGGGCGCACAGGAACGCCGTGACGTCCAGCTCCACGGGCTCCCCGCCGGCCGTCCGGCTCTGCCAGCTCACCGTGACCTTGCTGTGCGGGGCGTCCGGCTCCTGCCGTCCCGCCGCCGGGCCGCCCGCGTCGTCGGTCCCGCTGCGGGTGCTGCCGCCCGTGCCGTCGCTGCCGTCCGTACCGTCGGCGCCGCCCCCGGCGCCAGCGCCGCCCGTACCGGCCCCCGTGCCGCCGCCGAGCCGCCCGCGCAGCCCCTGGTCGGCCAGCAGCTCCACCAGCTCCGGCCCGCTCACCAGGGTCAGCGGCTTGCCCTCGATGTAGCTGTACGAGCCCTTGCCGAAGCCCGCCGTGGTCACCAGGATGCCCTTGATCGCGCCGTGGTGGCGCACGGTGGACTCCAGGTCGCGCACGGCCGTCGGCGGGACGGTCTTCCGGTACCGCTTTGCCTGGATCACGATCTTGCCGCCGGTCACCGGGTCCAAGTCCTCGGCGACCACGTCCACCCCGACGTCACCGCTGCGGGCCGTCGTCATCACCCGGAAACCGCGCAAGCGGAACAACTCGGCGATCAGGTCCTCGAAGTCCAGCGGATCCATCTCGAAGAGGTCCGGCTCCTCGTCGCCGAAGCGCCCGGCCATGCTGCCGCCCACCGACTCCGGCAGCCGGTCCGGCTTCACCTCGTCCAGCCGCTCCGGCCGCGCCGACAGCTTGCCGCCCAGCCCCTGGAAGCACTCCACCGGGGCCACCCGGTCCAGTGCCAGCCCCGAGAACTCGGCCCGGGTCGCGGTCAGCGTGGACAGGAAGCGCTCGGCTTCCCGGCCCGTCGCCGGATCGATCCCCAGCACGAAGCCGTTCACCACCACCGAGTCCAGCATCCCGTCCCGGTCCGCCCGGAACAGCTCGGCCGCCACCCGCAGCGCCGACTGCGCCAGCACCTCCCGGTACAGCGCCTTGCGCTCGGTCGCCGGCCGGGCCACCTCCGCCTCGCGGTCGTCCGCCTTCACGTACCGCACCCGCGCGGCGGCCGGCACCACGTCCGGGCCGGGCAGCTCCCAGTTCACCACCAGCTGACGGCTCGACACCTCCCAGGCCGCCACCAGCCGGTGCGGGAAGCCCTCCGGCCAGGCCGCCGAGGCGTACAGCCCCGCCGTGAAGTACTCCTGCACGGCCTCCGGTTCGCCCGCCCGCAGCCGCCGCAGCAACTCCTCCGTCCCGGTGCTGCGCTCCTCCTCCTGCCGGCGGAAGCCCTCCGCCCACCTCAGGTACTCCTGGTGGTACGCGGCCAGCCGGGACTGCCGGTCCGCCTCCCGGGCCTGGGCGGCGTACCAGTCCTGCTCGAACCGGGCCCGGGCCTGCGCCAGGTACTGCTCGTACTGGCGGCGCACCCCGGCGTTGCGGGCCTGCGCCGTGTCCGGCGGCGGCACGTGGTAGGCGGCGGACGTCTGGTCCGGCATCGGCACCGGCACGCCCAGCGGCCCCGGATCGAACGGCGGCACCGGGCGCGGCGCCAGCAGGGCCTGCGGCCCGAACGCCGGCGCGGCCAGGCCGGCCGTCAACAGCCCGCGCAACTCCTCCACCCGGGCGTCCAGTTCCGCCGTCCGCCGGGCCGCCTCCGCCTCCCGCGACTGCTGGTACGCGCGCTGCGCCTCCCGCTCGTCCCGGGCGGCCGCCCGCTGCGCCTCGCGCTGGGCCCGTTCGTGCCGGCGCAACTCCGCCGCCTCGGCACGCCACCGGGCCTCCTCCCGGCGCTGCTGCTGCCGCTGCGCCTCCGCCCAGACCGCCAGCACCCCGCTGTTCCGCCGCCCCGCCACCAGCCACCCCTTCGCGCTCACACCGACCCGGCCGCCCCGCGCCACCTCCGGGCACCACCGCCGACCGCGCCCGCCAGAATAGAACGTGGACGCCCCGCCCGGCCAAGCCCCCGCGACCAGGGCGGCTGTCGGTCGCCCGGACCGGTGGGGGCGACCCGCCGGGCGGCGGGGGTACGGGCCTTGCGGGGCCCGGCCGTCGGGGCCGCCGGGGCCATCGTGCGTGTCGCCGGGTGGGTGCCGTGGAACTGGACAGCGGGGGCGGTGGACAGCCGGGGCGGTCGGGCGGATCATCGTCAGGAAGCCGACCCAGGGGGAGAGTTCATGAGCATCAGCAGTGCCGTCCGCGCCGCCGCGCTGGCCGCCGTCGTCGGGTTCGCCGTGCTGGCGGCCGGTGCGGGGCCGGCCGCCGCGACAGGGGCTCCGGACACGGGCAACACCTACCCCGCCTTCGTGGTGCAGGCCGGGGATCCGGTCTCCGGTCAGGCCGCCGGTGAGGCCGCCGGTGAGGCCGCCGGTCAGGCCGCCGGTCAGGTCGGCGCGCCCGTCCGGTAGCCCGTCGAACCGACGCACCCCCGCGCCGGCCCGTCAGTCGCGCGGTTCCGCGTACCAGCGCCAGTCGGTGCGGAGGGGGCGGTCGGGGAGGGTGGCGCGGCCGGTGGCCCACAGGAGGGTGGGCCAGGGGGCGGCGGTGCGGGGGACGTCCGGGAACAGGCGGTCCAGGGTGCGGGTGCAGAGCTCGGCCGGCGGGTCCCAGCGGAGGCCGAGGCCCTGGGTGACGTCGTGCAGGTGGACCAGGGTCTCGACCAGGCTCATGGCGACGAAGCCGCTCGGGTCGGCGAGCCCCCAGGGGTGGTACGCGCGGGCCTGCGGCGGGGCGACCCGGGCGATCGCGACCATCAACCCGCCACTGGCGTCCAGGACTTCGAGCAGCCCCGGGACGCCGTCGGCCGGATCGGCGCGGACGAAGTTGTTCGGGCCGCCCGGGGCGCGGCGGGTCGCCACGAAGGGCACGTAGCGGTCGCGGGGCGGTCGGGCGGGGCCCAGCTGGGCGGCGTAGGCGAGGAGGTCGTCGGCCAGGTGCTCGACGGTCTCCCAGCAGCTCCAGTCGAGGGCGCCGGCGGGCCGGGACCAGTCCGCGTCCGCCGGGGCGCCCGCGAGGGCGTCCACGGCGAGGCGGAGGGCGAGGGCCAGGTCGTCCGGGGTCGGTGAGTCGATCATGGGCGGGACGCTAGCAGCGGCTGCGGGGCGGCGGCCACGGAAGGCGCGGCGTAGGTCGTCGGTGTCCGAGTCGTTCACGGCTTTCGGCCCGCAGGACGCGACTGTCAGTGGCAGCGGGTAGCCTCACCTGATCGAAGAGCTCCAGGGAGGGATGCCCGTGACGGTCCCCGCACCGCAGCACCCGGACCGGCCCGCCGGCTGGGTCTCCACCGGCCTGAGCTGGCACGAAGGCCGGGCCCTGCTCTGCGCCGTGCGCGGCGCCCGGGTGCACGAGCGCGCCGTGGCGCCCGGTACGGAGGTCGGCTGGCTGCTCGGCGGCCCGCGCCGCTGTGTGGGCGCCTGGCTGGCCGGGGCGACGGAGCGCACGCCCTGCCCGCACCACGCGGTGGTCGACCCGGGCGGCAGCGCCACCCAGTGCCCGGCCTGCCAGAGCGTGGACCGCGGCCTGGCGCTCGCCCGGGACCAGATCCTCGACGACGGCCGCACCTACCTGCTCTACCTCGCCTGGTTCGGCGAGGGCCTGTTGAAGGTCGGTCTCACCGCCGAGCAGCGTGGCGACAGCCGGCTGCTGGAACAGGGCGCGCTGGCCTACGCGTTCACCGCGCGCGGCGGCCTGCCCGCGGTCCGCCGCGCCGAACTCACCGTCGCCGCCTCGGGCCTGGCGCGCGAGCGGTACAAGTCCCGGCTCAAGACCGACCACTGGTGGTCGCACGGCGACGCCCCGTACCGCCGCGCCGTGCTGACGGAGGCCCGCGCCCGGGCGCACCGGCTGCTGGACGGGCACGCCGTGGAGCTGCTCGCGGACCGCCCGGTGGTGGACCACGTGGAGCGCTACGGCCTGGCCGGGGGCGCCCCGGAGGCCTACCGGGAGGTCACCGGACTGGCCGCGGGCGCGGTGATCGCCGGTACGCTGCGCCCGCCGGTGGGGCGCCACCTCTTCCTGGACCAGCCGGACGGCTCCGGCCCGCTGCTGCTGGACACCCGGCGGCTGACCGGCTGGACGCTCACGCCGGTGGCCGGCCGGGCCTCGGCAGGGCTGGTGCTGGAGGAGCGGGTCCGCCCGCCGGAACCGGACACCCAGGAGGCGCTGTTCTGAGCACGCGCGCCGGCGGCACTTCGCCTGCGGTACCTGACGGGGCCCTCGGAGGAGCGGCTCAGCCCAGCTTGCCGCGCACCCCGCCCGGACCGGAGCGCGCCCGCCGGGACAGCGGCGGACGGGACGGGCGGACGTCGGCGCGCCCGGCGGAGACCGGCTCGGCGGCCTCGGCGGCGCGCCGGGCCAGCGCGGCCCGGGCGGCGGCCAGCGCGACCCGGGCGAGCAGCGGGTCCTCCCGGAGGCCCGCCGCGCGCTTGGACGTCTGACAGGAGGAGCACCAGACCGGCGAGGCCGGCCCGTCCGGATAGACCATGCCCTCCGGCGGCAGGTAGTGCCCACCGCACTCGACGCACTCGAAGCACAACCTCATCCGACGATCACCGTCCCGGATCCGTGGCACCGACCGCACGGCGACCAGAAGGTGTGAACGCTGGGCACCATGCTTCCTTCCTCGTCCAGTTCGACCGTTGCCTCGGTCTTCTGGGTCCCCCCGGACCCGCCGCAGCCGGAGCAGGACTGAACCTCGGGCATATGCCGTCCTTCCCTCGCGGAGCACCACCGTAGCGCGATTTTCCGTCAGGAAGCACCGAGCGCGGCGTTCCACCACTCGTTCGGGGAGCGCGAACTGCCCTCGCACGCCCCGGAGAAGGGCGTCCCCCCGTGGAACGGGAGCGTCGGGGAGCGGGATCGTGGTAGCACGGCGTCGGCCCCTCGCCTGAGCACCAGAGCGAGGGGCCGACCGTCTCGGGGGAGGGGCGTCAGCCGCGGGCGGCCCGCAGGAACTCCCGGTTCATGGCCGCGATGCTGGGCAGCGGGATGCCCTTGGGGCAGGCGGTGGCGCACTCGCCGGTGTTGGTGCAGCCGCCGAAGCCCTCGGCGTCCATCGCCGCGACCATGTTCCGCACCCGGGCGGAACGCTCCGGCGCGCCCTGCGGCAGCACGTTGAGGTGCACCACCTTGGCGGAGGTGAACAGCATCGCCGAGCCGTTCGGGCAGGCGGCCACGCAGGCGCCGCAGCCGATGCACTCGGCGTGCTCGAAGGCGGTGTCGGCGGCCTCCTTGGGGACGGGCGTGGCGTGCGCGTCGGGGGCACTGCCGGTGGGGGCGGTGATGTAGCCGCCGGAGCCGATGATCCGGTCGAAGGCGGAGCGGTCCACCACGAGGTCCTTGACCACCGGGAAGGCCGAGGCCCGCCAGGGTTCCACGTCGATGGTGTCGCCGTCCCGGAAGTGCCGCATGTGCAACTGGCAGGTGGTGGTGCGCTCGGGGCCGTGCGCCTGGCCGTTGATGACCATGCCGCAGGCCCCGCAGATGCCCTCGCGGCAGTCGTGGTCGAAGGCGACCGGCTGGTCGCCGCGGGTGATCAGTTCCTCGTTGAGGGTGTCGAGCATCTCCAGGAAGGACATGTCCGGGCTGATGCCGCTGACCTGGTAGGTGGTCATCGAGCCGGGTGCGTCCGGGCCCGCCTGGCGCCAGATGCGCAGGGTGAGGTTCATGCGTAGCTCCGCTGGGTGGGGTGGACGTGTTCGAACTCGAGGTGCTCGCGGTGGAGGACGGGCGCCTCGCCGGTGGCGGTGAACTCCCAGGCGGCGGCGTAGCTGAAGTCCTCGTCGCGCCGGGCGGCCTCGCCGTCGGGGGTCTGGCTCTCGGTGCGGAAGTGGCCGCCGCAGGACTCGGCGCGGTGCAGCGCGTCCAGGCACATCAGCTCGGCGAGCTCGAAGTAGTCGACCAGCCGGTTGGCCTTCTCCAGCGACTGGTTGAGCTCCTGGCCGCTGCCGGGCACCTTGATCCGGCGCCAGAACTCCTCGCGCAGCTGCGGGATCCGGGCCAGGGCGCGCCTGAGGCCGGCCTCGTCGCGGGCCATCCCGCACTCGTCCCAGAGCAGTTCGCCGAGTTCGCGGTGGAAGGAGTCCGGGGTGCGGTCGCCGTCGACGGAGAGGATCAGGTTGAGCCGGTCCTCGACCTCCGCCTCGACCTCGGTGAGCACCGGGTGGTCGGCGGGGACGGCGGCGACCGGGTTGCGGGCCAGGTAGTCGTTGATGGTGGGCGGCAGTACGAAGTAGCCGTCGGCCAGGCCCTGCATCAGCGCGCTGGCGCCGAGCCGGTTGGCGCCGTGGTCGGAGAAGTTGGCCTCGCCGATCGCGAACAGGCCCGGGACGCTGGTCTGCAGGTCGTAGTCGACCCAGAGCCCGCCCATCGTGTAGTGGATCGCCGGGTAGATCCGCATCGGCACCCGGTACGGGTCCTCGGCGGTGATCCGCTCGTACATGTCGAAGAGGTTGCCGTACTTGGCCTCGACGGCCTCCCGGCCCATCCGGCGGATCGCGTCGGCGAAGTCCAGGTACACGCCCTGGCCGCCGGGGCCGACGCCGCGGCCCTCGTCGCAGACGTTCTTGGCGGCCCGGGAGGCGATGTCGCGGGGCACCAGGTTGCCGAAGGAGGGGTAGATCCGCTCCAGGTAGTAGTCCCGCTCCTCCTCCGGGATCTGCCCGGGCGGGCGGGTGTCGCCCTTGGCCTTGGGCACCCAGATCCGGCCGTCGTTGCGCAGCGACTCGCTCATCAGGGTGAGCTTGGACTGGTGGTCGCCGGAGCGCGGGATGCAGGTGGGGTGGATCTGGGTGAAGCACGGGTTGGCGAAGTAGGCGCCGCGCCGGTGGGCCCGCCAGACGGCGGTGGCGTTGGAGTTCTTGGCGTTGGTGGAGAGGTAGAAGACGTTGCCGTAGCCGCCGGTGGCGAGGACGACCGCGTCCGCGGTGTAGGAGCGGATCTCCCCGGTGACCAGGTCCCGGGCGACGATGCCGCGGGCCCGGCCGTCGACCACCAGCAGGTCCAGCATCTCGGTGCGCGGGTGCATCTCCACGTTCCCGGCGGCGATCTGCCGGGAGAGCGCCTGGTAGGCGCCGAGCAGCAGCTGCTGGCCGGTCTGGCCGCGGGCGTAGAAGGTACGGGAGACCTGCACGCCGCCGAAGGAGCGGGTGTCCAGCAGGCCCCCGTACTCGCGGGCGAAGGGGACGCCCTGGGCGACGCACTGGTCGATGATCTCCACCGACACCTGGGCGAGCCGGTGCACATTGGACTCGCGGGCGCGGAAGTCGCCGCCCTTGACGGTGTCGTAGAACAGCCGGCGGACGGAGTCGCCGTCGTTGCGGTAGTTCTTGGCCGCGTTGATGCCGCCCTGGGCGGCGATCGAGTGGGCCCGTCGCGGGGAGTCCTGGAAGCAGAACTGGACGACGTGGTAGCCCTGTTCGGCGAGGGTGGCGCCGGCCGCGCCGCCGGCCAGGCCGGTGCCGACCACGATCACGGTGTGCTTGCGCCGGTTCGCCGGGTTGACCAGCTTGGCGTCGAACCGCCGCTGGTCCCAGCGCTGTTCGATCGGCCCGGCGGGGGCCTTGGTGTCGGCGATCGGCTCGCCGACGGTGTAGTCGACGTACGTGCTGCTCACTTCACCACTCCGAACATCACGGCGAGGGGGACGGACAGGAAGCCGACGGTCAGCAGGAGCGCCAGGCCGTTCGCGCTCAGCTTGAGCGCCTTGTCGCGGCGGGCGTTGTTGGCGCCGAGGGTCTGCGCGGCGCTCCAGAAGCCGTGCCGGATGTGGAAGCCGAGGGCCACCACCGCGAGGATGTAGAACACGTCGCTGTACCAACGGCCGAAGGTGCCCACGACGTTCTGGTAGACGTGGCCGTGCTCGGCGACCGGGTTCACGGTGAGCGTGGTGAGGTCCAGGATGTGCCACACGATGAACAGCCCGAGGATCACCCCGCCCCAGCGCATGGTGCGGGTCGCGTAGCTGGCCCGGCGGCGCTGGTGCACGTACTTGCTCGGGCGGGCGGCGAGGTCCCGGCGGCTGAGCTGGTACGCGGAGACGCCGTGCAGGACGACGGCGGCGACCAGGCCGACCCGGGCGATCCACAGGAACCACTCGTGGCCGAGGAAGGGCTGGCCGATGGTGCGCAGCCAGGCCGCGTAGCCGTTGATGTCGTCGGGGCCGAAGAAGACCTTGAGGTTGCCCAGCATGTGCGCGACCAGGTACAGCAGCATCGCCAGTCCGGTGACGGCCATGACCGCCTTCTTGCCGACGGTCGACCGCCACAGGGTCACCAGGGTGGACGGATGCCGGGCCGTCCGAGTCGCGGTTGTCATGGCAGCAACGGTAGGGACGGTCGCCAGGGTGCGTCCAAGACATGCTGCGGCTGGTGACGATAGCCGGGGCCTATCGTCGCGGCTTACCCTGGCCGTGTGCAGCTCCAGCAACTCCGCTACTTCCTGGCCGTCGCCGAGACCCGGCACTTCACCCGGGCCGCCGAGGCCGAACATGTCGCCCAGCCCTCGCTCTCCCAGCAGATCCGTTCGCTGGAACGGGAGTTGGGCGCCGAACTGTTCCACCGCACCCGGGGCAACATCGCCCTCACCGACGCCGGGGACGCCCTGCTGCCGCTCGCCCGGCGCATCCTCGCGGACACCGAGAGCGCCCGCCTCGCCGTCCAGGAGACGGTCCAGCTGCGCCGCGGCCGGGTCCGGCTGGGCGCCCCGCCGAGCCTGTGCACCAGCCTGGTGCCGGACGTGCTGCGGGTCTTCCGGGACCGCTACCCGGGCGTCGCGCTCGGGGTGCGCGAGGGCGGCTCGCGCGACCTGGTGCGCTGGCTGGCCGCGGGGGAGCTGGACCTCGCGCTGATCATCACCCCGACCAGCGGGGAGGCCGCGCCCGCCCTGGCCGTCACCGAGCTGCTGCACGAGGCGCTGGTGCTGGTCTCGGCCGACCGTCCGGGCGGCGAGCGTCCGGGCGGCGAGCGGCGCCGCCGGCGCACCGTGCGGGTGGCCGAGCTGGACGGGCGGCCGCTGGTGATGTTCCGGGAGGGTTACGACGTCCGGGAGGCGGCCCTGGCGGCCTGCCGGGCGGCGGGCTTCGAGCCGGAGTTCGCCGTGGAGGGCGGCGAGATGGACGCGGTACTGGGCTTCGTCCGGGCCGGGCTCGGGCCCGCGATCGTCCCAGGCATGGTGGCGGCCCGCTCGGGGCTGACCGTCACGCCCTTCGCCGGACCGGGCCTGGGCCGCACCATCGCCGTAGCGCACGGCCACGAGGTGCCGCTCACCCGCGCCGCCGAGGCCCTGCGCGCCACCCTCCTGGCACACCTGCGCGACGCCGCCCGCTCCGGCGAACTCCCTCCCGGCACACGGCTGTTGCTGCCGTGAGGTCCGAGTCCGTACTCCTGGGCGAGGATCGACGAGAGCAGCGAGGCGAGGCGTTGGGCCGGACACCGTGGAGGGAGCGGCACACCGGGGCTCCGCGAACCAGGTGACGTCCGGTACCAGCATCAGCGGCCGGTGTGGCAGGGTGGGCGGCGCGGCGGAGGCCTCGGGCCGCATCCCGGCGATCCGGTCCGGTGCGGGCCGGTCCATGACCTGGTGGTCCGGAAGCATTTGCCGCTCGGTGAGTTCTCCGAGCGACGCGGCGCCCGAGCGCTCCGTTCGTCAGGTCATGGCTGTTTCCTCGAAGGGATGGGTTCGGTGGGCTTGAAGCTGGGCGTGGCGGTGCTGACCATGGGCACGCGGCCGAAGGAACTGGCCGAGCTGCTGGCCTCGGTGGAGATGCAGACCGTCCCGGCCGCGAAGGTCGTGGTGGTCGCCCAGGGCTGCCCGTTGCCGGAGCTGCCGGTGTGGGTGGAGGGCGTGGAGCTGGCCGAGAACCTCGGGGTGACCGGCGGCCGGAACGTGGCGCTGGAGCAGCTGCGGGACGTGGACGTGGTGATCGACCTGGACGACGACGGCCTGCTGGTCGCCGACGACGTGTTCGCGAGGATCGAGTCCCAGTACGAGGCCGACCCCCGGCTGGGCGTGGTGTCCTTCCGGATCGCCGACGAGACCGGGCTGACCCAGCGCCGCCACGTTCCCCGGCTGCGGGCCGGTGATCCGATGCGCGGTGGCGAGGTGACCAGCTTCCTCGGCGGCGGCCATGCGCTGTCGACGAGGATGCTGCGACAGGTCGGGGGCTGGCCGGACGCGTTCTTCTTCGCGCACGAGGAGACCGACCTGGCCTGGCGGGCGCTCGACGCGGGCTGGCGGGTGCTGTACGTCCCGGAGCTGCTGCTGCAGCACCCGCGGACCAGCCCGACCCGGCACGCGTTCTTCTACCGGGTGAACGCCCGCAACCGGGTGTACCTCGCGCGCCGTCACCTGCCCGCGTTGCTGGTCCCGGTCTACCTCGGCGTGTGGGTGGCGCTCACCGTCGCCCGTACCAGGAACGCGAGCGGGTTGAAGGCGTGGTTCTCGGGCTTCGCCGAGGGCTGGCGCACCCCGTGCGGTCGGCGCAGGCCGATGCGCTGGCGCACGGTGTGGACCATGACCCGACTCGGCCGGCCCCCGATCATTTAGGGCCTGTCCGACAAGCCCTGTGCCGCAGCCGCCCGGCCGGGCCGGGTACGGAACGACGGACCGGCCCCGGGGCGGGTGCCCGGGGCCGGTCCGTCAGGTGTGTGGTCAGGCCGGCAGCACGGCCTCGATCGCGGCGATCAGCTCGGCCGACTCCGGCTCGGTCCGCGGCCGGATCCGGGCGGCCACGGTGCCGTCCGGCGAGATCAGGAACTTCTCGAAGTTCCAGCTGACGTCACCGGCCGCGCCCTCGGCGTCGGCGACCTCGGTCAGCTGCTGGTACAGCGGGTGCCGGTCGTCGCCGTTGACGTCGATCTTCTCGAACAGCGGGAAGCTCACGCCGTAGGTGGTGGAGCAGAAGCTCTGGATCTCCTCGGCGCTGCCCGGCTCCTGCCCGGCGAACTGGTTGCACGGGAAGCCCAGCACGGTGAACCCGCGCTCGGCGTACCGCTTCTGGAGGTTCTCCAGCCCGGTGTACTGCGGGGTCAGCCCGCACTTGGACGCGACGTTGACGAGCAGCAGCGCCTTGCCCTTGAAGTCGCCCAGCGAGGTGGGCTCGCCGGCCAGGGTGCGCAGCGGGATGTCGTACAGGCTCACGGTGGTGGTCCTTTCGGCGGGTTGGCAGCGGGGGTCTCGCCCGGGCACACCGTAGCGGCCCCGGACGGCTCAACCGTGCCGGCGCCGCCGGTGTTCCGCGGGGGCGGGGGCGTACGGAGCGGCTCGGACGCCCCCGCCCCCCACGGGGTCAGAGCGCCAGCGGCCTGATCGCGGTCGGCGCGTGCTCGGGGAGGGTGGCCAGTTCCTCGAATTCGTTGACCTTGTCGATGTCGTTGCCGCTCATCGAGATGTTGGTGACCCGCTCCAGGATCGCCTCGACCACGACCGGGACGCGGAACTCGGCGGCCAGCTTCTTGGCCTCCTCGAAGGCCGGCAGCAGGCCCTCCGGCTCGGTGACCCGGATCGCCTTGCAGCCCAGGCCCTCGGCGACCTTGACGTGGTCGACGCCGTAGACGCCCAGCTCCGGCGCGTTGATGTTCTCGAACTCCAGCTTGACCTGGAAGTCGATGTCGAAGCCCCGCTGCGCCTGGCGGATCAGGCCCAGGTAGGAGTTGTTCACCAGGACGTGGACGTACGGGATCCGGTGCTGGGCGCCGACCGCCAGCTCCTCGATCATGAACTGGAAGTCGTAGTCGCCGGAGAGCGCGACGATCTGGCCCTCGGGGTCGGCGGTGGCGACGCCCAGCGCGGCCGGGATGGTCCAGCCCAGCGGCCCGGCCTGGCCGCAGTTGATCCAGTGCCGCGGCTTGTAGACGTGCAGCATCTGCGCGCCGGCGATCTGGGACAGGCCGATGGTGGTGACGTACCGGGTCTCCGGTCCGAAGGCCCGGTTCATCTCCTCGTAGACGCGCTGCGGCTTGAGCGGCACGTTGTCGAAGTGGGTGCGGCGCTGGAGCTGCGCCTTGCGCTCCTGGGTGGAGGCGGCCCAGGTGCTGCGGTCCTTGAGGGTGCCGGCGGCCTTGAGCTCCTTGGCGACCTGGACGAACAGCTCCAGCGCGGCCTTGGCGTCGGAGGCGATGCCGAGGTCGGGGGCGAAGATCTTGCCGATCTGGGTGGGCTCGACGTCGACGTGGACGAACTTGCGGCCCGCGGTGTAGACGTCCAGGCCGCCGGTGTGGCGGTTGGCCCAGCGGTTGCCGATGCCGAGGACGAAGTCGGAGGCGAGGAAGTTCTCGTTGCCGTAGCGGTGCGAGGTCTGCAGGCCGACCATGCCGGCGTTCAGCTCGTGGTCGTCCGGGACGATGCCCCAGCCCATCAGGGTCGGGATGACCGGGACGCCGGTCAGCTCGGCGAACTCCAGCAGCAGGTCGGCCGCGTCGGCGTTGATGACGCCGCCGCCGGCCACGATCAGCGGGCGCTCGGACTCCTGGAGCAGCGCGATGGCCTTCTCGATCTGGATCCGGTTGGCGGTCGGCTTGTAGACCGGCAGCGGCTGGTAGGCCTCGGGGTCGAAGTCGATCTCGGTCAGCTGGACGTCGATCGGCAGGTCGATCAGGACCGGGCCGGGGCGGCCGGAGCGCATCAGGTGGAAGGCCTGCTGGAACACGCCGGGGACCTGCGCGGCCTCCAGGACGGTGGTGGCGGCCTTGGTGACCGGCTTGGCGATCGAGGCGATGTCGACGGCCTGGAAGTCCTCCTTGTGGAGGCGGGCGACCGGGGCCTGGCCGGTGATGCACAGGATCGGGATGGAGTCGGCGATCGCCGAGTAGAGGCCGGTGATCATGTCGGTGCCGGCCGGGCCCGAGGTGCCGATGCACACGCCGATGTTGCCGGCCTTGGCGCGGGTGTAGCCCTCGGCCATGTGCGAGGCGCCCTCGACGTGCCGGGCCAGGGTGTGCCTGATCCCGCCGGAGGCCTTGAGGGCGGCGTAGAAGGGGTTGATGGCGGCACCCGGGACACCGAAGGCGACATCGACGCCTTCGAGCTTGAGGATCTCCACGGCCGCGCGGGCGGCTGTCATACGAGGCATCGGGTCTCTCCTGCGTCGGCCCGCAGTGGCTCGGAGGGCTCATCTCCCGAGTTCCACCATACGGAAGAACGGTTTCTGTATGTGGAAACACGGTAGGGTCGGGCCCGGCGGGGCGTCAAGGGGACTTCAACAGAATGTGCAAGCCGGCGCGGGGGAGCCGTTCGGACAAGTGCACAGCTCTCGCGCTGGTGTGCCCGGGGAGGCGGAGGCTCCGCGCCGGATCGCGCAGCCGGCGTGCAGTGCCGGTGAAGGGATGGTGCCGGGTGTCGGGCCGCCCCGTCGGCCTGGGTACCGTCGGTGGCACGCCGGGCCCGGCACATCCGACCCGGCCACGGCAGGGGGCGCGCGCTGCGACTGCGGCGGTCCGACCACCGCCTCGCCTCCGCTCCGTACGTCTTCCTCGGCCCGCCCTCCCGTCGGCCTGTCCCGCCCCGCCGGCGCGCCCGTCCGGCCCGCCTCTCCCCGCCGGTTCCCTCCGCCCCGCCTCGCACCGCCGGTTCGCCTCGCCGCGCACCGCCGGCCCGCCCGTCGCCTGTGGCAGTCCCCTCCCACCCTCCCCGGTCCGTTACGGCGCGCCCCCGCAACGGTGGGCGCGCGGAAGGAGCGCAGCCATGCGCCGCACCCCTGCCCGGCCCCCGGCGGTGACCGGATGAGCCCGCCGTCCCGCCGCCGCTCCCCGCTCGCCGGGCTGCGCGCCGTCCCCTGGCGGCACGACCTGCCCGCCTCGCTGGTGGTGTTCCTGGTCGCCCTCCCGCTCTGCGTCGGGGTCGCCGTCGCCTCCGGCGTCCCGGCCGAGCTGGGGCTGGTCACCGGCGTCGTCGGCGGCCTGGCCGTCGGCCTGCTCCCCGGTAGCAGCCTCCAGGTCAGCGGGCCCGCCGCCGGGCTGACCGTGCTGGTCGCCGACGCCGTCCAGCGCTTCGGCCTCGCCGCCCTCGGCCCGCTGGTGCTCGCCACCGGCCTGCTCCAGCTCGGGATGGGCGCGCTGCGGCTCGGCCGCTGGTTCCGGGCGATGTCCGCCTCGGTGGTGCACGGCATGCTGGCGGGCATCGGGCTGACCCTGGTGTTCGGCCAGCTGTACGCCCTCGCTGACCGGACCGCCCCCGGCACCGGCCCGCAGAAGCTCGCCGGACTGCCCGCCCTGCTCGCCGACGCGGCCACCGCGGCCGCCACCCCCGCCGCGGTGGCGCTGGGCCTGGGCACCCTGCTGGTGCTCGTCGGCTGGAAGCACCTGCCGGGCCGCGCCGCCCGTACCGTCCCCGCGCCGCTGGCCGCGGTCGGCCTGGCCGCCGCCGTCACCGCGGCGGCCGACCTGCCGGTGGCCCGGGTACGGGTGGCCGGGCTGCTCGACGTCCTCCGACTGCCCGACCCGGCCGCGCTCGGCGGCCTGGCCGGTGCCGCGGGCATCGGCACCGTCGTCGCCTTCACGCTGATCGCTTCCGCCGAGACGCTGTTCAGCGCCGCCGCCGTCGACCGGATGCACCACGGCCCGCGCACCGACTACGACCGCGAACTCACCGCCCAGGGCGTCGGCAACATCGTCTGCGGACTGCTCGGCGCCCTGCCGATGACCGCGGTGATCGTGCGCAGCGCGGCCAACGTCCAGGCGGGCGCCCGCACCAGGGCCGCGCGCTTCCTGCACGGGCTGTGGCTGCTGCTGTTCACCGCCCTGCTCCCCGGGGTGCTCGGGCTGGTCCCGCTCACCGCGCTGGCCGCCGTCCTGGTGCACGCCGGGGCCAAGTTGGTGCCGCTGCGCCGGATCGCCGCGCTGTGCCGGGGTGACCGGGGCGAGGCGGTGGTGCTCGTCACGACGGCGCTCGCCGTGGTCGCCACCGACCTGTTCGAGGGGGTGCTGATCGGGGTCGGCCTGGCCGTGGCCAAGTCCGCCTGGCAGACCTCGCACCTGCAGATCGCGGTCGAGGAGGTGGTACTGACGGACGGTCGGCCGCTGCACCGGGTCCGCCTCAGCGGCAACGCCACCTTCCTGCGGCTGCCCCGGCTGCTGGACGCGCTGGAACGGCTGCCCGCCGACCGTCCGGTGGAACTCGACTGGTCCGGCCTGCGCCACCTGGACCACGCCTGCACCCTGGCCCTCACCTCCTGGGCCGACCAGCACCGCGCCCGCGCCAGCGCCCCGCTCGCCGTCGAACCACCGCTGCCGACCGTCGTCTGACGGTCCCTCCGGCGAGCCGGTGAGCCGGTGAGTACCCGGGCGAGCCCGGCGGCCCCGGTTGGCCTGGCGGCCCCGGTTAGCCTGGTCGCGGCCCGGAGTGGTCCGGGCCGCGACCAGGTGTCGTCGGACGTCAAGGAGCGCAGACCGTGATCGCAGCTTTTTCGGTGACCCCGCTGGGGATCGGCGAGGATGTGGGGGAGGCGGTGGCCGCGGCCGTGCGGGTGGTGCGGGCGAGTGGGCTGCCGAACCGGACGGACGCGATGTTCACGAGCATCGAGGGGGAGTGGGACGAGGTGATGCCGGTGATCAAGGCGGCGATCGAGGCGGTGAAGGCGCACAGCGACCGGGTGAGCACGGTCATCAAGATCGACGACCGGGCCGGGGTCACCGACGGCCTCACCGCCAAGGTCGCCTCGGTCGAGCGGTACCTCGCGGAGGGCTGAGGCTCAGCCGGTCGAGGTGGGCTGGGGGCTGGGCTCGGCGGCCGGCCTGCGGGCGGCGAGCAGCCGGTCCAGGGAGTACGGGCCGGAGCCGAGCACCGCGATGGCCAGGAAGGCCCAGCAGAACATCACCGAGGGCTCGCCCCCGTTCTGCAGCGGCAGCAGGGCCTGTTCCTGGTGGACGGTGAAGTAGGCGTAGGCCATCGAGCCGGAGCAGAGCAGGGCGGCCGTCCTGGTGCCGCTGCCGAGCAGCACCAGGGCGCCGCCGACGAGTTGGATCAGTGCGGCCCACCAGCCGGGCCACTGGCCGGGCGGGATGCTGCCGCCGCCCTTGGCGCCACCGAGGACGCCGAAGAGTGCGGCGGCGCCGTGGCAGGCGAAGAGCAGGCCGACGACGATCCGGAAGACCGTCAGGACGAGCGGTCGCGCGGCCTCGGCGGCCTGTTGGGGGATTGGGGGGATGAGTGCGGGCATGCCGGAACGCCTCCTGTGGGGGAGAAGGAGGGATGGGGCGGTAAGGCTAGGCTTGGTCTAGTCCACTTGGCAATGCTCCGTCAGATAACGGTCTGGACCACTCTCCGCCCTTTCTTGACCGATCGGTCTTGAAAGGGCTACTGTTCCGGTCATGGCGCGGACCAAGGAATTCGACCCGGACACGGCGCTCCAGGCAGCTCTCGAACTGTTCTGGCGGCGCGGCTACGAGGCCACCTCGATGGCCGACCTGGTCGAAGGGCTGGGCATCGCCCGGGCCAGCATCTACGCGACCTTCGGCAGCAAGCACGAGCTCTACCTGCGGGCGCTGGAACGCTACAACGAACAGCACAACCCCGGCCTGCTGGCCGAGCTGTCCCAGCCCGGCCCGGTGCTGCCGGCCGTTCGCGCCCTGGTGCGTCGATATGCGGGGATGGGGGCCGAGGATCGCAGGCGAGGCTGCTTCATCACCAACACGGCCGTCGAACTCGCCCCGCACGACGAGGCGGCGGCCCGCCGGGTGGAGGTCAGTTACGACCACTTGGAGACGGCGCTGACCGCCGCCCTGCTGCGCGCCGAGGCCCAGGGCGAACTGCCCGCCGGGCGGGAGCCGCGGGCGCTGGCCCGGATGCTGGTGGTGCTGCTGCAGGGGATCCGGGTGGTGGGCAAGACCGCCGAGGGCGAGCCCCGGGTGCGCGACGCCGCCGAGCAGGCGCTGACGCTGCTGGACTGAGGCCAGGCCCGAACCGGCGGCCCACGGGGGTGTCTCCGGCTCGGTCGGCCTGGCGTCCTTCGCCGTCTCGTGCCGTCTTCTGCCGTCCTGATTCTGGACCGAACGTTCTTAAATTTGATGTGGGGGGGAGTCCATGAGTGTCACCACGAACGCCCGGGGGAGCTTCGCGCTGCTCGGTGTCGTCCAGGCGGTGCTGATCTTCACGATCATGATCCTCACCGTGCCGCTGCCCCTGGTCGCCCGGGAGCTCGGCCTCGGCCCGTCCGACGTCCTGCTGCTCAGCGCCGCGTACGGGCTCTCCTTCGCCGCCCTGCTGCTGCTCGGCGGGCGACTGACGGACCGTCACGGCGGCCGCCGGACGCTCAGGTGGGGCCTGGCGCTGCTCGCCGCCTCCTCGGTCGCCTGCGCCCTCGCACCGGACTACCCCGTCCTGCTGGCGAGCCGCTTCGTCCAGGGCGCGGGCGCGGCCCTCACCGCCCCGGCGGCGGTTGCCGTGGTCCGCCGGCTGTACCCCGAACCCGCCGCCTACCGGCGGGCGATGGCCACCTGGGGCGGACTCTCGGTGCTCGGCGCGACGGCCGGCAGCGTGGTGTCGGGCCCGGTCGCCGCCGTGGTCTCCTGGCGCTGGCTGTTCGCGGTGCCCGTCCTGGTCGCGCTGGCGGGGCTGCTCCGCTCGGGCACCCTGCCCGAGCCCGACGCCGCTCCCGACCCCGACCGGGAGCCCGCTCCCGCGAGCCGCCGCCCGGCGCTCGACCTGCGCGGCGCACTGCTCGCCACCACCGGTGTCTGCGCGGCGAGTTACGCCCTGGTGGCGTCCACCGAGCACGGCTGGAGCAGCCCCGGAGTGCTCGCGCCGTTCGCCGTCGGCCTGGCGCTGCTGCTCGCCTTCGCCGCCGCCGAACGCCGCACCGCCGACCCGCTGCTGCCGCCCGGCTTCCTCGCCGACCGCCGCCGGGCCACCGCCCTGGTCGCCGTGATGGCGACCTCCGCCGGCACCGCCCTGGCCTTCGTGCTGCTCTCGCTCTACCTCCAGCAACTGCGCGGTTGGAGCGCGGCCGACACCTCCGCCGCGTTCGTGCCGTACGCGGTCGCCCTGCTGCTGTCCGGACGGCTGGCCGGGCCGCTGATCGCCCGGTACGGTCCGGTGCCGGTCACCGCCGCCGGCCTCGCCCTGGAGGCGGCCGGACTCGCCCTGCTGGCCGGGCTCGACCCCGCCAGCGGCTACCCCACCGGGCTGCTGCCCGGACTGCTCCTGCTGCCCGCCGGCGCCGCCGCGTCCTTCGCCGGGGCGGCCGTGCTCGCCACCGGCGGCGTGGCGCCCGAACGCACCGGCCTGGCGGCGGGCGTCTTCAACACCGCCATGGAGCTCGGCCCCACCGCCGGGCTGGCCGCCCTGATGGCCCTCGCCGCCACCCGCCCGACCGTCGTCGGCGGTTACGCGGCGGCCTTCGCCGCGGCCGCCGCCGGGCTGGCCCTGACCGCCGTCGCGGTCGCGGTCCTGCCCCGGGGTGGCACCACCAAGAGCACCACCATGACCACTACCAACGCACCTGAACGCACCACTCGGATCAAGGAGTTCACCTCATGAGCACGCGTTTCGCCGACAAGTCCGTCCTGATCACCGGCGGCGGCAGCGGCATCGGGCGGGGGATCGCGCTCGCCTTCGCCGCGGAGGGCGCCCGGGTCGCGGTCGCCGGGCGCAGCCTCGGCCCGCTGGCCGAGACCGTCGAGCTGATCGAGCGGGCCGGCGGCAAGGCCGTCGCGCTGACCGGCGACGTGACGAACAGTGAGGACGCCGCCCGGCTGGTCCGGGAGGTTGTCGAGCAGTTCGGCGGACTGGACGTCGCCGTCAACAACGCCGGGGTCTTCGGCGCGGCCGGTCCGGTCGCCGACATCGACGAGGACCAGTTCCGCTGGGTCTTCGACGTCAACGTGACCGGCACCCTGCTGGCGATGAAGCACCAGATCGGCCACATGCGCGCCCACGGCGGCGGGGCCATCGTCAACGTCTCGTCCAACCTGGGCGTCCACAAGCGGATCGAGGGCGCGGGCGCCTACAACGCCAGCAAGGCCGCCGTCACCGCGCTGACCCGCTCCGCCGCCCGTGACCACATCGGCGAGGGCGTGCGGATCAACACCGTCAGCCCGGGCCCGGTGGACACCCCGATGTCGACCCGGCCCGGCGAGAGCGACGCCGACAAGAGCGACCGGATGAGGGTCGAGGTGCCGGTCGGCCGGGCCGGCGCGGTCGCGGAGATCGCCGCCGCCGTGCTGTACCTGGCCTCGGACGAAGCGGGCTACACCGTCGGTGCCGACCTGGTGCTGGACGGCGGCGTCACCGCCTGAGCCTGCCCGTCGAACGGCTCCGACGCCCCCTTCACCAAGGGGGCGTCGGAGCCGTTCGAAAGTTCTAGAGCGCGTCCAGCGCCGCCTCGGTACGAGCTCGGGCGACCATGAAGTCCTCCTCGATCCGCAGCAGCAGCACGTCCGGCCCCGCGTACCACCGGTAGTGGCAGCCGAGCGCGGGCAACTCCTCCAGTCCGTCGGGCAGTTCGTCGCCGGGCGCGAAGAAGACGCTCAACTCCGCGTCCTCCAGCAGCTTCTCGCTCATCGCCATCACCGCCGCCGCCGTCGAGAAGCGCTCCTCCCAGGGCTCCCAGCGCTCCTGCGACTTGTCCGCGAGGTCCGGCCGGCCCACCGTCGGCGGGTCCTCCAGTGCCAGATCGGCCAGCAGCACGCCCCAGTGCGCGCAGCCCTGGTTCTCGGCCCGGTACACCAGCGCGCCGTCCAGCACATGGAGCTCGTCGGGCGTCAGCAGCACGTCCTGGGAGCTGGTGAGGTCGGCCCGGCGCCCGAACAGCCGGTACGCCTCGCGCAGGGCAACCGGCAGCCGCAGCCCCAGCCGCTGCTCGGCCGCGTCCAGTTCGGCCTCGGTGAAACCGTCCCGCAGCCCCAGCGGCTCGCCCCAGTACGCGGCGAAGCCCCGGACCAGCGCCCAGGCGCCCGCCCGGCCGTCCGGAGCCCCGGCCATCGCGGCCCGCATGTCGAAATCCGTCTCGTTCACCCGCGCACCGTACGGCACCCCGCTGACAGCCCGGTGCCGGCCGCCGACAGCCGCCCACGCCCAGGTGCCGGCCGAGGACGCCCGGTCGGCCGCCGTGCCGGGGACGGCTGTTGCGCGCACGACCGGCCGAAATCTGACGCGAACGCGTAATCCCGGGGACACCGGTTGATCACCGTGGGGTTCCCGCGCCGTCGTTCGGGCAGGACACGGTTTCGGCCGGAACCAACACACGAAAGGCGGACGTGCCACCGATGCCGACCGCACCCCACCCCGTGCCCCTCGCGGGCCGTCGAAGCCGCTGGGGCGAGCACGGGCTCGCCTGGGCCTTCCTGCTGCCCTCCCTGGTGGTCTTCGTCCTGTTCATCGGCTATCCGCTGGGACGGACGATCTACCTCAGCGGGCACGCCAACGACCTCTTCGGCGCGCCCTCCCGCTACGTCGGGTTCAAGCACTACACCGAGCTGCTGGCCTCCGCCGACTTCGGCCGGACGCTGGTCACCACCGCGCTGTTCACCCTGCTCACCGTGGTGCCCGGGGTGCTCGGCGCGCTGGTGCTGGTGCTGCTGCTGGAGAACCGGATCCGCGGCGTACGGCTGCTGCGCTCCGCCTTCGCGCTGCCCTTCGCCTTCTCGGTGGCCAGCGCCTCGGTGGTCTTCGCGGTGTTCTACAACCCGGCCAGCGGGGTGCTGAACGGCCTGCTGTCGCACCTCGGCCTGGGCCCGGTCGGCTGGCTGACCGACTCCCGGTACGCGCTGTTCTCGGTGGCCCTGACCACGGTCTGGATGAACCTCGGCTACAACGTGCTGGTGCTCTCGGCGGGCATCGGGTCGATCCCCGGCGAGGTCGTCGAGGCGGCCCGGATCGACGGCGCCGCCGGCCTGCGGCTGGCCCGCTCGATCACCGTCCCGATGCTCGGCCCGAACCTGTTCTTCCTGACGGTGGTCTCCACCGTCCACGCACTGCAGAGTTTCGGCCAGATCCACATCCTCACCAAGGGCGGGCCCGACGGCTCCACCCGGACCCTGGTCTACTCCGTCTACGAGAAGGCCTTCGCCTACGGCTCCAGCGACTTCGGCACGGCGAGCGCCCAGGCCGTGGTGCTGCTGCTGGTCGTCCTCGCCTGCACGGCCGTCCAGTTCGGCGTCCTGGAGCGGAAGGTGCACTACGCATGAGCACGGTCGTCACCGAGGCGGAGGCCCAGGCCGCCCCGCCCCGCCCGAGGGTCCGTCCGCTGGCCGGCCGCTCCCCGCGCGACCTGCTCGGCCGCGCCGCCGTCTACCTGCTGCTCGCCGTCGCCGTGGTCACGGTGGCCTTCCCGGTGTACTACGCGGTCGTCGGCGCCTTCATGGAGCCGTCCGAACTCGCCTCCTACCCGCCCGCGTTGGTGCCCCACTCGGTCACCGGGCGGAACTTCTCCGGCGCCGTCGACACCATCCCGCTGTTCCGGCAGTACGCCAACTCGGCGATCACCGCCACTGCCATCACCCTCGCCCAGCTGGTCACCTCGATCCTGGCCGCGTACGCCTTCGTCTTCCTGCCGATGAAGGCGCGGGCCGTGGTGTTCGGGCTCTTCCTGGCGACGCTGATGGTCCCCTGGGAGGCCATCATCATCCCCAACTACCTGACGCTGTCGGGCTGGGGCCTCGGCAACACCTACTTCGGCCTGGTGCTGCCGTTCCTCGCCTCCGGCTTCGGCACCTTCATGCTGCGCCAGGCCTTCCGCCAGCTGCCCGGCGAACTGCGCGACGCGGCCCGGATCGACGGCGCCGGGCACTGGCGGTTCCTGTGGCGGATCGTCGTGCCGCTCAACAAGCCGGCCCTGGCCGCGCTGTCGATCTACGTCTTCCTGTCGGCCTGGAACCAGTACTTCTGGCCGCTCATCATCACCCGCACCGCCGAGATGCAGACCCTGCAGATCGGCCTCACCTCGCTGCGCGACGCGGAGATGGCCGACCCCGGCCTGATCCTGGCCGGCGTGGTGCTCTCGCTGCTGCCCACCCTCGCCCTGGTGGTCTTCGGCCAGCGCTTCATCGTCCGCGGCCTCACCGCGGGCGCCGTCCGCTGAGCCGCGCCGTACCGGATCGTCCGTCCCGCGCGTCCGTCCCGCCCGTACAGCCCGCCCGTACATCCCGCCCGTACATCCCGCTCGTCAACCGGAAGAAGAAGGATCCCCTCGTGAAGAAGAGTGCACGCGCGCTCGCCGCCCTGCTGGTGGCCGGCCTGTCCCTGACCGCCTGCAGCTCCAGCGGCTCGGGCTCCGGCTCGGGCGGTTCCGCCGACGCCGGGGCGCCCGGTGCCCAGGCGCTCGACCAGGCCTCCGGCGTTACCACCGTCGAGTTCTGGCACTCGATGACCGGCAAGAACGCCGAGGTGCTGAACGGCCTGGTGAAGGACTTCAACGCGGCCCACCAGGGCAAGATCGAGGTCAAGGCGCAGTTCCAGGGCAAGTACGACGAGCTGGTCACCAAGTACAAGGCCGCGGTGCAGCAGAAGGGCACCCCCGCCCTGGTGCAGGTCTACGACATCGGCACCCGCTTCATGATCGACTCCAGGCAGACCGTCCCCGCCCAGGCCTTCGCCGACAAGGACGGCTACTCGCTGGACGACCTCGACCCCAACATCCGCAACTACTACTCGGCCAACAGCAAGCTGGTCTCGATGCCGTTCAACTCCTCGATGCCGCTGCTCTACCTGAACACCGACGCCTTCAAGGAGGCCGGCCTCGACCCGGCGCAGCCGCCGAAGGACCTCAACGAGCTGGCCGACCTGGCCAAGAAGCTGACCAAGAAGGACGCCGACGGCAAGACCGTCCGCTACGGCTTCGGCGCCGCGATCTACGGCTGGTTCGTCGAGGAGCTGCTCGCCGAGTCCGGCACCATGTACTGCGACAACGACAACGGCCGCAGCAGCAAGGCGGGCAAGGTCGTGTTCGACTCCGCCCAGGGCGCGCAGATCGTCCAGTGGTGGGCCGACCTGGTCAAGGGCGGCTACGCGGCCAACACCGGCCGGGTCACCGACGACGCCCAGGCCGCGTTCAAGTCGGGCACGGTCGCCATGCACCTGGAGTCCACCGGCGTGTTGCGCGGCTACACCGAGGCCGCCAAGTTCGGCGTCGGCACGGCGCCCTTCCCCAAGGTGACGGCCGCCGACCAGGGCGGCCCGGTGATCGGCGGCGCCTCGCTGTGGATCAGCGGCCCGGGCCACTCGGACGCCGAGAAGCGGGCGGCCTGGGAGTTCGAGAAGTTCGTCACCGGCCCCGAGCAGCAGGCCGTCTGGCACACCGGAACCGGCTACTTCCCGGTCAACAAGAAGTCCCTGGACGACCCCAAGGACAAGGAGTGGGTCGGCAAGTACCCGCAGTTCCAGACGGCCATCGACCAGTTGAAGGCCACCAAGCCCACCCCGGCCACCGCCGGCTGCCTGCTCGGCGTGATGCCGCAGGCCCGCAAGGGCGTGGAGACGGCCATCGAGCAGACCGTCTCGGGCAGCAAGACCGCCCAGCAGGCGCTCGCCGACGCGGCCAAGGAGCTCCAGCCCGCGATCGAGAGCTACAACAGCTCGGTCGGCTGAGGCCGGTCACCCGCCCCGACCGACGGCCCGCCCGGCGCAGCACGCGCCCGGCGGGCCGCCCCCGTTCCGGGCCTGTCCTACGCGGACAGCGCGGCGTCGTCCTCGGGCAGCGCGCACGCGCCCGCCAGCTCGTCCAGCGACAGGTCCAGCGCGAACGCCAGCGCCGCGATGGTGAAGAAGGACGGCGTCGGCGCCCGCCCCGTCTCGATCTTCCGCAGCGTTTCCGCCGAGACACCGGCCACCGCCGCCACCTCGACCATGCTGCGCTCGCCACGCGCCTCGCGCAGCAGCGCCCCGAAGCGCTCACCGCGCTCGCGCTCCCACGGGGTCAGCGGAGTCCTCACCATGCCGTCGAGTCTAGGGCCTGTGGGGCAGGCCCCGCCCGGCACCACCTAGTGCGACCACGGCTGCTCGTAGTCCATGGGCCAGTTGGGCAGGGGGACCGGGCCGCCCGGACGTGCGGTGTTGAGGGCGAGGCAGAGGATGACGACGGAGGTCGACCGCTTCTGGGTCCAGGAGCCGAAGACCTCGGGCCCTTCCGCTTCGCACGAGCCGTCCCGGGCGCTGTCCCGGATGACCTTGGCGACCTTGTACTGCGCCTCGTGCTTGGAGCAGCCCACGATCTGCAGGTCCGGTCTGGAGGAGACGCCGCGATCGTGCATGCAGTCGCCGACCTGGGCGACGTCGGCCTCGGTCTGCTCCAGCTGACCGGCGACGATCACCCCGACGCTGGCCAGGGCGACCAGGATGAGCGGCGCCCGCACGGCCTTGCCGAACCGGCGGAGCCGCGAGGAGGGGGGCGTCTCGGAGGCCTGCAGGTGCGCATTGGCGGCGCGGAGCAGCGGGGAGGTCACGTCGGGTCCTTGTGATCGGTTCATCGGATTGCGGCGCCGAACAGTAGCGGATCTTGTGCCGGCCGGTCGTGGCAATTTCCGCGGCCGGCCGCGCACCGGCCGCCGGGCGGCGCCCGACACTCATCGACCGTGATACAAATACCGGTATAAGAATTGGATCCAGGGGAGAGGTTCACCATGGTCGAACTCAAGTCGGACGCCGCCCTCGACGCGATGCGCGAGGCCGGGCGAGTGGTCGCCAACGCGTTGGCGGCCGTGCAGCGGGAGGCCGTGGCGGGCGTGAGCCTTCTGGAGCTGGACGAGGTGGCGCGCGGGGTGCTCACGGCCGCCGGGGCGACCTCGCCGTTCCTCGGGTACCGGCCGGCCTCCGCGCCGGTGCCCTTCCCCGCCGTCATCTGCGCCTCCGTGAACGACGCGGTCGTGCACGGCGTCCCGGACGGCTACCGGCTGCGCGACGGCGACCTGGTGAGCATCGACTGCGGGGCCGTCCTGGACGGCTGGTGCGGCGACTCCGCCGTGAGCTTCACCGTCGGCCCCGCCCGCCCCGAGGACGCCGAGCTGATCGCCGCCACCCGGCGGGCCCTGGAGGCCGGGATCGCCGCCGCCGTGGTCGGCAACCGGATCGGCGACATCGCCCACGCCGTCGGCTCGGTGGCCCGCTCCGCGCGGTACGGGCTGCTCGACGGCCACGGCGGCCACGGCATCGGCCGCCGGATGCACGAGGACCCGCACGTCCCCAACGAGGGCCGCCCCGGCCGGGGTTACCCGCTGCGCCCGGGCCTGGTGCTGGCCATCGAACCGATGCTGACGGCCGGCGGCCGCGACGACTACGACACCGACCCGGACGGCTGGACCGTGCGCACCACGGACGGCAGCCGCGCCGCCCACATCGAGCACACCGTCGCCGTCACCGAGGACGGCCCGCGCATCCTCACCCTCCCGTAACCCCGGGGTGGTGACGGAGGTTACGCCGCCGCGCCCATCCCGCTGGAGTACCGTGCGGGGCATGACCGATCAGGACTTCACCACGCGGGTCACCGTGCGCGGCTACGAGACCGACACCCAGGGCCACCTGAACCAGGCCGTCTACCTGCAGTACGCCGAGCACGCCCGCTGGGAGTACCTGCAGGCGGCCGGGATCCGCCAGGCCGAGCTGGTCGCCAAGGGCGTCGGCCCGGTGGTGCTGGAGACCACGGTGAAGTACCTGCGGGAGCTGCGCGCCGGGGACACCGTGGAGATCAGCTGCGCGTTCGTCTGGCTGGGGGGCAAGACCTTCCAGGTGGTGCAGCGGCTGACCCGCGAGGACGGCGTGCTGGCCGCCGAGGTCACCGGGGTGGGCGGCATCCTCGACTTGGCGGCGCGCCGGCTGGTCGCCGACCCGCGCGAGCCGCTGCGCGCCCTGGCCTCGGACCCGGGGCTGCTCGGCCTCTGACCTCCCGTCCGCTCCCCCCGGGGGGCGTCAGGCGGGCCGGTGCCGCCCGGTGGGGACCGGCGCCGTCCGGGGGTGGTCGGCGGCGGCGATCAGGGCGGCCAGACCGGTGGTGACCGGCACCGCCGCGACCAGTCCGATGCTGCCGACCAGGGTGCGGGCGATCTCCTCGGCGACCAGTTCGCTGGTGGCCACCGACACCAGCGTCCGGTGCGCGACGGAGAACAGCAGCAGCAGCGGCAGCGCGGCACCCGCGTAGGCGAGCACCAGGGTGTTGACGGTCGAGGCGATGTGGTCGCGGCCGATCCGCATGCCGGTCCGGTAGAGCCGGCCGGCGCCCATCGTCGGGTCGGCCTCGTGCAGTTCCCAGATCGCCGAGGTCTGGGTGACCGTCACGTCGAACAGCACGCCGAGCGAGCCGATCACGAACCCGGCGAGCAGCAGGCCGCGGATCTCGATGCCGGGGTAGAGGCCGTGGACCAGCCCGGTCTCCTCCGAGGTGTCGCCGGTCAGCCGCGCCCAGGCGGCGAAGACCAGGCTGAGCACCCCGATCAGGACCAGCGACGCCAGCGTCCCCAGCACCGCCACCGAGGTGCGGGCGGAGAGCCCGTGGCACAGGTAGAGGGCGATCAGCATGATCGCGCTGGCGCCGACGATCGCCACCAGCAGCGGGTCCGAACCGCGCAGGATGGCGGGCAGGATGAACAGTGACAGCACGGCGAAGCTGATTGCCAGGGCGATCAGCGCGGCGACCCCGCGCCAGCGGCCGATCACCACCACGACCACGGCGAACAGCCCGGCGAGCACACCCATCGGTAGGTTCCGGTCCACGTCGACGACGCTGTAGCGGAGGTCCGCCGGGGCGTTCGGCGCGAACGTGAGGACGACCCGCTCGCCGAGGTCGTAGCGCCGGGACTCGGACGGGTGGACGACCACGGTGAAGGTGCGGCCCCGGTCCGGGCCGTCGGTGACCTCGACGGTGCCCTGCCGGCAGCTGCCCCGGTCGGCGCGGCCGAGGTCGCCGCAGGGCAGCTCCTGGATCCGGGTGACCCGCCCGTGCCGGATCTGCTGGTCGAAGCCGACCCCGGTGTGCTGGTGGGCCGGGACCCCGCCCGGCCAGAGCGCCGCCAGGCCGACGGCGACGGCGAGCGCGAACGGGATCAGCACGGCCGCGATCACCTTGCGCAGGCGGGCGGAGACCGGCGCGGCGGGCCCGTGGGCGTGGCTGTGCGCGTGGCCGTGCGCGGGGCCGTGCGCATGGTCGTGGCCGTGCCCCACGGGCGCGGCGGGCCCCTCGCCTCGGTGCTCGTGCCCCTGCTCGTGCCCCTGCTCGTGTTCGTGCACGAGCGCGCTTCCGTCCTGCGGCTTCCCTGCCGTCACCTCACGCCTCCTCAGATCTCCTCCCCGGCACCCGAAATCATCGGCGTACGGCCCGCCGTCACCCCGCAGGGCCCGAACGATCGGCGCGCCGCCGCCGGGTGCGGGGCGGCCCCCGCCCGCCGACGGGGGATTACCCCACCACCGATCGACCGGCTGGCGGCATGGGCCCGACTCCCCTGCCGCAGCAGACTCTTGGGCATGTCGAAACTCACCGGTACCACCCTCGCCACCCTGGCCGTCACCGTGCTGACCGTCCTCCCCGCTGCCGCCGCCGCCCCGGAGCACTCCGGGGCGGGCGGCCTCGACTGGACCACCTGTCAGGGCCGGGTCGACCCCCGCCAGCAGTGCGCCGACCTCACCGTCCCCCTGGACTACAACGACCCGGACGGCCAACAGATCACGCTCGCCGTCTCCCGGATCGCCACCGCCAAGCCGGGCCTGCGCCGCGGCGTGCTGCTGACCGTGCCCGGCGGGCCGGGCGGTTCCGGCATCGGCCTGCCCACGAGCGCCGTCGGCCGCCTCCCGCAGTCCGTCCTGGACCGCTACGACCTGGTCGGCTTCGACCCGCGCGGCGTCGGGGGCTCCACCCCGGTCAGCTGCGGCCTGGACCACTCCGACCTGGCGATGGTCAACCTGCGCCCCTGGCCGGCCGCCGACGGCTCGATCGACACCAACCTGGCCACCGCCCGCCGGGTCGCCGAGACCTGCGCGCGCAACGGGGGCCCGGTGCTGCGCAGCATCTCCACCGCCAACGAGGCCCGCGACATCGACCGGATCCGCCAGGCCCTCGGCGAGCGCAGGCTCTCCGTCTGGGGCACCTCGTACGGCACCTACGCGGGCGCCGTCTACGCCACCATGTTCCCCGGGCGCACCGACCGGGTCGTGCTGGACAGCAACGACGACCCGGACCCGTCGAAGGTCGGCCGCGGCTGGCTGGCCGCCTTCGGCCAGGGCGCCGAGGACCGCTTCCCCGACTTCGCCGCGTGGGCGTCGGCGCCGGACAATCCGGACCGGGTCGCGGACACTCCCGAGCAGGTGCGCCCGCTGTTCCTGGACCTCGCCGCCCGGCTGGACGCGGCCCCACTGCCCTGGCCCGGCTCCAACCCGGCCGAGCTGAACGGCAATGTGCTGCGTGAGTCCATGCTGACCAGCCTCTACGCGGACGCCAGGTTCCCCGACCTGGCCCGGCTGATGCTGGCGGCCCTCGGCCGCCGCCCGCTGCCCGCCCCGGTCGTGCCGCCCGACGCGGCGGTGCAGAACACCCTCGCGGTCTCCGTCGGCACGCTCTGCAACGACGTCCGCTGGCCCGCCGACGCGGCGGCCTACGCCAAGGACGCGGCCGCCGACCGGGCCGCCCGGCCGCTCACCGCGGGCATGCCGGTGAACGTGATGCCCTGCGCATTCTGGCCGTTCGCCCCGGCCGAGCCGCCGGTGCGGGTGACCGGCCGGGGCCCGGCGAACGTCCTGCTGGCGCAGAACCTGCGCGATCCGGCCACCCCGTACTCCGGCGCGCTCAGGCTCCGGGCGGCGTTCGGCGACCGGGCCCGGATGGTGACGGTCGACTCCGGCGGTCACGACGTCTACCTGGCGAACGGGAACGCCTGCGGCGACGCGGCGGTGACGGACTTCCTGGTGACGGGCCGTCGCCCGGCCGAGGACGTGTTCTGCCCGGCTGCCGGCTGACGCGACCCCAGCAGCGGGGGCAACGGGCCGTGGACGAACGGCCCTTGTCCCTGCGTGTACCCACGTTCGGCCCTCACACATGAGTCGGACCTGTCGCGATTTTGTGACAATAGTTCGCCAACAGGCCCCCCACGGTGGGGATTCACGGCCGTAGTGTTCGAACCATGCCACCGAAGAACCGCATATCTGCCCCGGACCCGGGCGACACCTGGGTCCCGCGCCCGAGGCGCCGTGAGACCCCGCTCGGACTCCTGCGCCATGCGGCCACCTTCCTCGGCTCCAGCGTGCTGGGCGGCGTCCTGCTGGCGGGGCTGATCCTCCCGGGCGCGGGCGCGGTCGGACTGGGCGCCAAGAGCGGCGCCGAGGGCTTCGAGAGCATCCCCGACGACTTCAAGACCCCGCCGCTCACCCAGGCGACCCAGATCTTCGACGCCAAGGGCGGCCTGATCGCCAAGGTCTACGAGCGCGACCGCACGGTCCTGACCGCCGAGCAGATGTCGCCGCTGATCCGCAAGGCCCAGGTGGACATCGAGGACGCGCGCTTCTACGAGCACGGCGCCGTCGACCTCAAGGGCGTGCTGCGGGCGATCACCAAGAACGCGGAGAGCGGCGCCGCCGTGCAGGGCGCCTCCACCCTCACCCAGCAGTACGTGAAGAACGTCAACGTCGAGATGGCCGGGGACGACCCGGTCGCGGTGCGCGAGGCGCAGCGCAAGACCCTGGGCCGCAAGATCCAGGAACTGCGGTACGCCATCAAGCTGGAGGAGGACCTCTCCAAGGAGCAGATCCTCACCAACTACCTGAACATCACCTTCTACGGCCACCAGGCGTACGGCATCCAGGCCGCCTCCCAGCGGTACTTCAGCAAGGACGCCAAGGACCTCACCCTCCCCGAGGCGGCGATGCTCGCCGGGCTGGTGCAGAACCCCTCCCAGTACGACCCGAAGCTGCACCCGGTGGCCGCCCAGAAGCGCCGGGACACCGTGATCGACAAGATGGTGGAGAACAGGCACATCACCGCCCAGCAGGCGGCCGAGGCCAAGGCCGCCCCGCTGGGCCTCAACTACAAGGACCCGCAGAACGGTTGCATCACCGCCCAGGCCGGCATGGGCTTCTTCTGCGACTACGTCCGCCACGTGGTCAAGCAGGACCCGGCCTACGGCAAGAGCGCCGCCGAGCGCAAGAAGCTGTGGGACACCGGCGGGTTGAACATCTACACCACCCTCGACCCGGACAAGCAGGCCGCCGCGCAGAACGCCGTCTCCACCAAGGTGTACGTCACCGACCCGGTCTCGGCGGCGATGACGATGGTCGAGCCCGGCACCGGAAAGATCCTGGCGATGGCCCAGACCCGCCCGTACGGTCTGGCGAAGGAGAAGAACCAGACCGTCGTCAACCTCAACGTGGACGCGGCGATGGGCGGGGGCATCGGCTTCCAGCCCGGCTCCAACTTCAAGCCGATCGTGGCCGCCGCCGCCCTGGAGGCCGGCCTGTCGCCGACCCAGCAGTACGACTCGCCGAACCGGATGGACTGGCCGACGATGAAGACCTGCGACGGCACCTGGAAGAACCTCAGCAAGGGCAAGAAGGAGGGGACGATCCCCAACGAGAGCCCGAGCGAGAAGGGGCCGTACCAGCTCAAGCAGGCGATGGCGCTCTCGGTCAACACCTACTTCGTGCAGATGGAGCAGGAGATCGGGCTCTGCGCCGTCAAGCAGATGGCCAACAAGCTGGGGGTGACCGGCAAGGCGAGCGGCGACCCCTTGCAGGAGGTGCCCGCCCTCGGCCTGGGCACCCAGGAGGTCAGCCCGCTGACCATGGCCAACGTCTACGCGACCTTCGCCGCCCGGGGCTCCTACTGCGCGCCGGTGGCGATCAACCGGATCACCACGGTGGACGGCAAGGACGTGCCGGTGGCCCCGGCCCACTGCGACCAGGTGATGTCCCCGGACACCGCCGACGTGATCAACAGCGTGCTGCTCGGGGTGACCGAGAAGGGCGGCACCGCGCGGGACCTCCGGCTGGACGACGACCGCCAGATCGCGGGCAAGACCGGCACCACGGACGAGAAGAAGTCGGCCTGGTTCACCGGCTACACCGGCAACCTGGCCGGCTCGGTCTGGTTGGGCAGCCCGGGCGTCAAGGTGCCGATGCGCAACATCCGGATCGGCGGCCAGTACCAGCCCGAGGTGTTCGGGGCGACCGGCCCGGGGCCGATCTGGCAGCAGGCCATGAGCGACGCCGTGCGGACCATGCCGGACAAGGAGTTCAGCACCGTCCACATCCCGGACCCGGTCCGGCCGACCCCCGGGTGCGGCACCTCCACCGGCTCGCCGTCCTCGGCGACCTGCACGGGGGCGCCCAGCCCGGGCTCGACCGGCCGCCCGCGCGGCAACTCCCCGTCGGACGGCGGCACGGTCGGCCGCTCGGCCCCCGGCACCCCGCCGGGCGCTCCCGACCCGTCGGACCAGTGACGCCCGCGGCCCCGCCCGAGTCCCGTACTCGTGCGGGGCCGCACCTGCGGGGGAGCCGGCCCTACCGCCCCGGCCCTACCGCGCCTCGACCGGATCGCCGGTGTCCTGGTCGAGGTTGAACACCCGCCGGTAGGAGTCGGTGACCACGGTGATCTGGCTGCGCCCCGTCCAACTCGCCGTCACCAGCCGGGCGTCGTCCGGGCCGCCGCCGACGTCCGCCAGCAGCCAGCGCCGGGCCGACCAGCCCTGCCCGCTCTCCAGCAGCACCTGCCAGTGCTCACCGGCCTGCGGCCCGGAGGCGTACGAGCGGTGCACCACCACCAGCGCGCGCTCCGCACCGGCCGGCGCGTCCTCCCGGCTGCGGGTCTCGGCCGCCGACACCTTGTGCGCGGCCAGCACGCCGAGCAGGAACACCACCCCGGCGGTCACCGTGACCGCCCGGGTGGCGGCCCGTACGGCGGTGCGGCGGTCGCTCAGCCAGGCGGCCGCGATCAGCGCGCCGAGCGCGCCGCCGAGCATCAGCTCCGGCCGGTTCAGCAGGTCGGCGACCAGCATCAGGCCGCCCGAGCGGCTCTCCCACTGGCCCTCGGTGTACAGCAGGACGGCCGCCGCCCCCGCGGCGAGCAGCAGCCGGGCCAGCAGCCGCCTGGCCCGCGGCGTCCGGTGGCGCCGGCGCAGCTCCGTCCACTCGTCCATGGTCCCCCCGATCATGTGCTCACAGCTCCGCGAGGAGTTTCCGGCCCTCCGGCCAGTCGCCCAGCCCGGAGTCCGCGTTGAGGTGTCCGTACGCGCCCGGCTCGACGTAGCGGGAGCCCCAGGCCCAGGCGAACTCCCGGGCCCGCTCCGGGGTGATCCACGGGTCGTCGGTGGAGGAGACCACGACGGTCGGGAACGGGAAGCGCTCCAGGGTGACCGGCCGGAAGCCCAGCAGCTCCGGTATGTCGGCGTGGTCCACGTCGGCGGGGGCGACCAGCAGCGCGCCCCGCACGGCGGCGGTCCGCCCGGCGGACGCACCGGCCGCCCAGTCGGCGGCGGTGACGCAGCCCAGGCTGTGCGCCACCAGCACCACCGGCCCGTCGGCGGCGGCCGCGGCCACTGCCGCGTCCACCCGCGCCACCCAGTCCGTCCGGTCCGGGTGGTCCCAGTCGGCCTGCTCGACCCGGCGGAAGGTCTCCGGGTCGGCGGCCTCCCAGCGGGTCTGCCAGTGCTCCGGGCCCGAGTTCTGGTACCCGGGGAGGACGAGGTAGGTCGTGCGGTCGGTCATGGGCTCCTCCGGGGCGGTTCCGGCCGCGGCCGGTGGACGGCCGGTGGACGGGTCGTGGACGGTCGGTGGGCGGGCAGCACGAGAGTCTAGGCCTCGCCCGCGACGCCCCCACAGCCGGGCGCCGCACCCGCCGCCGCACCCGCTCCCGCCTCCGGCCGTACCCGCTCCCGCCCCGGCGCGCACGGCTCGCGACCGGCGCGCGCGCCGCGCAGTGCACCGCCCTACGCCCGGTGCGCCCCGTTGCCAACGGCGCGCCGGGTACGGGAGGTTGGACCGGGCCCGGGCGCGGCGGCCACCGCGCCCGGGCCCGTACCAGGACCGAGGTTCGATCACGTGGAGGGATGTCGGCGATGACATCGAAGATCCTGCTCGTCACCGGGGACGCCGCCGAGTCGCTGGAGGTGTTCTACCCGTACCAGCGCCTGCGCGAGGAGGGCTACCAGGTCGACATCGCCGCCCCGACCAAGAAGCGCCTGCAGTTCGTGGTGCACGACTTCGTGGACGGCTACGACACGTACACGGAGAAGCCCGGCTATACCTGGCCCGCTGACCTCGCCTTCGCCGACGTCGACCCGGCCGACTACGTCGCTCTGGTGATCCCCGGTGGCCGCGCGCCCGAGTACCTGCGCAACGACCCGGAGGTGCAGCGGATCGCCCGGCACTTCTTCGCCGGCGACAAGCCCGTCGCGCAGATCTGCCACGGCCCGCTGATCACCGCCGCCGCCGGGGTGCTCGACGGCCGCCGCACCTCCGCGTACCCCGCGCTCGCCCCGGACATCAAGGCGGCGGGCGCCGAGTTCGTGGAGGGCGAGGCGGTGGTGGACGGCGTGGTCGTCTCGGCCCGCGCCTGGCCCGACCACCCGGCCTGGCTGCGCGCCTTCATCGAGGTCCTGCGCACCAAGGCCCCGGTGGCCTGACCCGCCGCCGGCTGTCCGGGCCCCGGCCGTACCCCGAGACGTCTCCGGGTACGGCCCCGGGCCGGGGTCGGGGTAGCGGGCCCTCCCGGAGGCTGACGACCGCCGCGGCGCGCCCTGCCATGGTGTCAACACCGATGGAAACAGCCGGAGTTGATGATCCGGCGCCTTGACCCAGGGAGAACGGCATGACCGCCGATCCGACCGCCCCCGCCAGCCGGCTCCGCCGCCCGCTGCTGCGCGCCGCCGTCACGGCCGCCGCGACTGCGGGCCTGCTCGCGGCCCTCGCCCCGGCCGCCCTCGCCGCGCCCTCCGATTCGAGCCCGGCCGCCGGCTGCCACGGTGCCCTCCACCTCACCGCCGCCGGCCTCGGAGTCGGCGACAGCACCGACGAGAACACCGGCGGCCTCGCCGGTGACGGCGGCACCGGCGCCGGGGCGGACGGGGCCACCGGCCGCCCCGGCGACTGGTCGGCCGCCGACGCCGCCCTCGCCGGGATCACCGACCCCGGCTACGGGACCTCCGCGCTCGCCGCCGTCCGCGCCGACGGCCGCCTGGTCTGGCGCAACGCCACCGGTGTGGCCGACCTCGCGGGCAACGCCCCGGCCGACCCCAGGGGCAGCTTCCGGATCGGCAGCGCCACCAAGACCTTCGTCGCCACCACCCTGCTCCAACTGGTCGGCGAACACCGGCTGGACCTCGACGACCGGCTGGAGTGCCTGCTGCCCGGCATCGTCCCCAACAGCACCGAGATCACGGTCCGCCAACTGCTCGACCACACCGGCGGCGTCGCCGACTACACCAAGGACCCGGCCTTCCGCTTCGACGACCAGGACTGGCTGGACGGCCGCCGCTACCACTCCTACCGCCTCCAGGACCTGGTGGACATCGCGAACAAGTACCCGCCCAGCTTCGCCCCGGGGCAGGACTGGAAGTACTCCAACACCGACTACGTGCTGATCGGGATGATCATCGAGAAGCTCACCGGCCACAGCTGGAGCGACGAGGTCGCCCGCCGGATCATCCGCCCGCTGCGCCTCACCGGCACCTGGTACCCCGGTGACTTCCCGTTGATCCCCGGCCCGCACGCCCACGGCTACTTCAAGCTCCCCGGCGGCCCGGTGGACGTCACCCTGCTCAACCCCTCGATGGCCGGCCCCTCCGGCGGCCTGGTCTCCACCACCGCCGACCTGACCGCCTTCCTGCGCGCCCTGCTCGGCGGCCGGCTGCTGCGGCCGGCCGAACTCGCCGCGATGGAGCGGACCACCGCGCACGGCGGGGGACAGGCCTACGGCCTCGGGCTGCAGCGCGTGGACACGCCCTGCGGAACGTTCTGGGGCCACTCCGGCGGCATCCCCGGCTACACCACGATGATGCTCGGCTCCCCGGACGGCACGCGCCAGTTCGCGGCCGACACCACGATCTACGACGTCCCCGACGAGGCCGCCGGCCGCGCCGCCTGGAACAAGGTGATCGTCACCGCCCTGTGCGGCCCGCAGGCGTCCGCCGCCGCCCCCGACCTTGCGCCTGACCTCGCCCCCGACCTCGCCCCTGACCTTGCCCTCCCGGCGCCCTGACCGGCCCCCTACGCTGACCGGCGACAGTGCAGCCGATCACCACCAGGAGGATCCAGCCATGGCAGAGCCGCTGATCGCCACCGTCGGGGGCAAGGTGCCCGCCGTCGACCCGGGCGCCTTCCTCGCGCCGAACGCTGTCGTGGTCGGGGACGTCACCGTCGCCGCCGGGGCGAGCGTCTGGTACGGGGCGGTGCTGCGCGGCGACGCCGAGTCGATCGCCGTCGGCGCGGGCAGCAACATCCAGGACAACTGCACCCTGCACGCCGACCCCGGCTTCCCGCTGGTGGTCGGCGAGCGGGTCTCGGTCGGCCACAACGCGGTGCTGCACGGCTGCACCGTCGAGGACGACGTCCTGGTCGGGATGAACGCCACCGTCCTCAACGGCGCCCGGATCGGCGCCGGTTCGCTGGTCGCGGCGGGTGCGGTGGTGACCCAGGGGACGGACGTCCCGCCCGGTTCGCTGGTCGCGGGCGTCCCGGCCAAGGTCCGCCGGGAGCTGACCGAGGAGGAGCGGGCCGGGATCAAGGCCAACGGCGAGGGCTACCTGCTCCTCGCCGAGGCGCACCGGGAGGTCTGAGACCTGGTCCCGGGGCCGCGCCGGCCCGTCCGCCGCTACAGCCGCTACAGCCGGTCGTAGACGGCGGACAGCCGGCGCAGCACCTCGGCGGCCCGGTCCAGGGCCTCCTCGTCGTAGTCGTCGAGGTCGGCGTGCAGGGCCTCGGCCAGGGCGGCCTGCCGCTGCTCGTGCCGGGCCCGGCCCTCCTCGGTGAGGGCGACCAGGACGGACCGCTTGTCCTCGGGCGGGCGGGTGCGGGTGACGTAGCCGGCGTTGACCAGGCCGTTCACCAGCTGGGTGGTGGCCGGGCCGGTGGTCTCGGTGCCGGCGGCGAGCTGGGTGATGCTGAGCGGCCCCTGCTCGGCCAGGGTGCGCAGGGCCCGGGCGTGGGTGAGGGACAGGGCGCCCGGGGTGCGGGTGGCGCGCCCGCGCAGCCTGGAGTCCGCGGCGCTGAGGCGGTAGGCGGCGCGGGCCAGGCGGTCGAGTGCCTGGGCGCGTTCGGGGGCGGGCGGCGGTGCGGTCGTCATGGTGGGGGTTCCTCCTCGGCCTCGGCGGGTTGACAGCAGCCTAGCCTCAGTACTTAATGAATAAGTACTTAGCCAGTAAGTACTTAGCTATCCCGCTCCAGAAGGAGACCCCATGACCATCCGTTCGACCGGCCAGAACTGGGCCCTGGACATCGCCCTCGCCCAGGGCGGCTTCGACGCGCTGCACCCCGAGGCCGTCGGGACGATGGAGCAGCTCGGCCACGACCACACCGACTTCGCCAAGGTCTTCGCCCTGGTCAGGAGCGGTGCCATGCTGCCCAAGGCGTGGGCGACGGTGGCCGGCCAGGCCGAGGAGCGCGCCGCCCACCACGAGCGCGCGGGCTTCGCGCAGACCGCCGCCGACCTCTACCTGCGGGCCGCCGTCATGTGGGGCCGGGCCCAGTACTCGATCTTCGACGCCGCCGACCCGCGCAAGGCGGTGCTGCGCGCCCACACCGACCACTGCGTGGACCGCCTGGGCGCCCTGCGCGACGGCCGGGTCCGGCGGGTGGTGCTGGACTTCGAGGGCTCGACGATCCACGCGCTGCTGCACCTGCCCGCCGGGCGGGTCGAGAACGCGCCCGCCGTCATCCTCGGCCCCGGGATGGACATGATCAAGGAGGACTACATCTGGGCGGCCGAGCGCTACTACACCTCCCGCGGCATCGTCGCGCTCTCCATCGAGGGCCCGGGGCAGGGCCGGACCCGGGCCGGCGGGCTGACCGTCGACCTCGGCAACTACGAGCGGGCGATCGGCCGCTACCTCGACCACCTGGCCGGGCTCCCGGAGGTCGACGCCGACCGGATCGGCATGTTCGGCATCTCGATGAGCGGCTACTGGGGCTCCCGGGCCGCCGCCACCGACCGCCGGATCGCCGCGCTCGCCGCTTTCGAGGCCGTCACCGGGGACTTCGCCACGATCTTCGAGCGGGCCCAGCCGACCTTCAAGAACAACTACATGTACATGGCCGGGTACACCGACGAGGAGGCCTTCGACCGCGACCTCGCCCACCGCATGCCGCTCGGTGACCTGGTGGCCGAGATCACCTGCCCGGTGCTCTACGGGATCGGCGAGTTCGACGAGCTCACCGACCTCGGCCAGGCCCTGGCGAGCTTCGAGCGGGTCCGGGCCCCGAAGGAGCTGCGGGTCTACGAGGACGAGTTCCACCCGCTCGGCGGGGTGGCCGCCGAGGCCTTCCGCTTCGGCGCGGAGTGGCTGGAGCGCGCCCTGGCCGGCGAGTTCGCCGAGCCGGGCCGCGACGTCCGGCACTACGTCCACCGCGACGGGCGCACCACCGACGGCTCGGCCGACCCCACCTGGTGGCGCGGCGCGGCCCCGACGGAGCTCACCGCGCTGCGCCGCGGCTGACTGCTACGGGGCCGGTGCCAGCGGCACGCCCGTCGGCTCCGCCGCTGGCAGGCCGGTGCCCGCCCGCTCTGCGGCCGACAGGCCAGCGCCCGTCCGCTCCGCGGCCGGTTCCAACGGCACCGGGGCGGGCGGGCGCCGGTCGGCCGCCCAGGCCAGCACCGCGACCACGGCGCCGGCCGCGGCCAGGCCGGCGCCCACCAGGGGCGGCGAGGTCCAGCCGAGCCCGGCGGCCAGGGCCAGCCCGCCGAAGTAGGCCCCCTGGGCGTTGGCCAGGTTGAACGCGCCCTGCACCGTCGCCGAGGCCAGGGTGGGCGCGCTGCGCGCCTTCTGCAGCACCAGGGTCTGCACCGCCGGGACGATCGCGAAGCCGAACAGCCCGATCAGCACCACCGTGACGGCCGCCGACCAGCGTGCGTGCGCGGTCACCGCGAACAGCGCGAGCGTGGCCGAGAGCAGCAGGAAGGAGACGCAGACGGTCGGCCGCAGCGCCCGGTCGGCGGCGAACCCGCCGATCACGTTGCCGAGCGTCATCCCCACCCCGAACAGTGCCAGCACCCCGGTCACCGAGCCGGTCGCGTACCCGGAGACCTCGGTGAGCAGCGGCGCGATGTAGCTGTAGCAGGCGAACATCCCGCCGCAGCCGACCATCACGGTGGCCAGCGCCAGCCACAGCTGCCCGCTGCGGAAGGCCCGCAGCTCGTGCCGGAGCCCGGACTGGCCGGGGGAGGGGAGGGCGGGCACCAGCCGGGCGATGGCGAGCGTCCCGGCGGCGGCGATCAGCACCACTACCAGCATGGTCGCCCGCCAGCCCAGCTGCTGGCCGAGCAGGGTCGCGGCCGGGACGCCGACGATGTTGGCGACGGTCAGCCCGGAGAACATCACCGCGACCGCCCGGGCCCGCCGGTCCGGCGCCACCAGCTCGGCGGCGGCCACCGCCCCGGCGCCGAAGAAGGCGCCGTGCGGCAGCCCGGTGATCAGCCGCGCGGCGGCCAGCGTCCAGAAGTCGGGGGCCAGCGCGCACAGCAGGTTGCCGGTCGCGAACAGCCCGGCCAGCGCCACCAGCACCGCCTTGCGGGGCTTCCCGGCGGCCAGGGCGGTGAGCAGCGGCGCGCCGACCACCACCCCCAGCGCGTACGCGGAGATCAGCCAGCCCGCCTGCGGGATGGAGACGTGCAGACTGTCGGCGACCTGGGGGAGCAGCCCCATGGCGGCGAATTCGGTGGTCCCGATGGCGAAAGCGGTGACGGCCAGCGCGAACAGCGCGAGAGGCAAGGGGTGACTCCGGGGTGATGCCCGCGCCCGGCCAGGTGCGTGGCGAGGTGCGTGGGCGAGGTGCATGGCGGGGTGCGTGGGCGAGGGAATTCGTTCGTCGGAAATCCTAATCCGCCCGGATGACGTCCCCGTGAGGCCCGTGTGACGAATCGGGGGCGTGCGGCGCAGGCCGCTCGCCTCGGCGGCCCCCGCGCGCAAGACTGGGTTCATGTGCCGCAACATCAAGACGCTGCGTCCACCCGTCACGCCCGACGCCGACGAGGAGGACTTCCACGCCGCCGCGCTGCAGTACGTCCGCAAGGTGTCCGGTTTCCGTGCACCGGCGGCCCACAACCGGGAGGCCTTCGACCGGGCCGTGGACGCGGTCGCCGAGGCCACCGCGCGGCTGCTCGACGAGCTGGAGGTGCGGGGCTCGCACGCCCGGGCCGCCGGGGCGAGCGTCTGAGACGTGAGGAGCAGGATCCGCTGATGAAACCCGTCGACCGTTACGCCCTCACCTTCCCCGGCACGCCCGGCACCCAGGCCCCGCAGGACGTGGTCGTGGTCGTCCGGACCAGCGCCAAGGGCCCGGGCGGGCACCCCGTCTACGAGGACGCCAGCGGGATCGTCCGGGCCGAGATCAGCGAGGCCGGGGAGGTCCGGATGCTCGCCAGCGGCGGCCACCAGACCCCGCACCTGCCGGTGCACGCCCACCCGCTGCCCTGAGCTGCCCTGAGCTGCCCCGAGCCGCGCAATCCTCCCGAAGCCCGGGTCACGGGCGTGTCCGTGCGGCAGAATCGGTCCATGACCACAGCGAGTTGGCAGGGCACCGTCGTCGCCGAGAGCGAGGACACCGTCCTCGTCGAGGGCAACCACTACTTCCCGTTGGAGGCGGTCCGGGCCGAGTTCCTGCGGCCCTCCGACACCACCACGGTGTGCAGCTGGAAGGGTACGGCCAACTACTACACGGTGGAGGTGGCCGGGCAGGCCAACCCGGACGCCGCCTGGTACTACGCCGACCCGAAGCCGGAGGCGGAGCACGTCCGGGGCCGGGTGGCCTTCTGGCGCGGGGTGGAGATCACCGAGTAGCGGCCGCCGCGCGGCCCCCGCGCCCGGTCCGCCGGACACGAGGGCCGCGCCGTTCCGCGCCGAGGGCCGCGCGGCTGCCGCACAGAGGGCCGCGCCGGGGGCCGTCCCGTTCCGTACATAGGGTGCGGTCAGCCGCCGAGGGCCGGGGGCGGGGCGACCGCTCCGTGCCCCGCCTTGACGCCGTTCACCATCGCCTGGTGGATGGCCCGCGCGGTGCTCTCGTCCGCCGCGGCGACCGGGCTGCCGGACACCGTGTACCAGTCCAGCGCGCCGGTGTACTGGACGGTCAGCCGCGCCTCGCCGTCCACCCACGTGGTGTGCACGGTGAGGTCGCCGGAGATGGGGCCGACCTCGGTGGTGACGACCCCGCCGGGGCCGCTGATGATCGACTGGGTGGTCCAGGTCGCCCACGAGGTGCGCGGGTCCGTGGGCGGCCGGGTCTGCCGGTCGGTTTGATCGTGTTCGGTCATGCGCCTATCCTCCCCCGCCGGTGCGCCGCCGCCCGGGCAACGACACCTGCGGTCACAAGGACCGCCCGGTCCCGCCGGGCGGTCGGATCGGTGTGGCGGACGGTCAGGCCCGCTCCGGGCCCCTCGCGCCGGGTTCGTCCAGGATGGGGTCGCCCTCCGCCTGGGAGGTGTCCTGCGCGTGCAGGTTCTGCATCGAGGTGACACCCTCCTCCGGATCGGCGGCGCGGACGTCCTCCTCGCGGTCGGTGCTCACTCCGGAGCGTTCGCTCATGTCGGTCATCGCGGGCTCCGTCTCCTCGGCCGGCTCCGGCACGCCCGGACGCAGGCGCGGCTGGGCCGGGTCTGTCCCTCGCCCCTCCAGCCTGCCTCCGCCCCGGCGCCGGGGCCAGCCGGGTGACCCGCGCACCCGGCACCCGGCGCCCGGTCTGCGGCGGGACCTCAGGGCCAACGGACCGCCGGGCCGCCGGACCACCAGGTCAGTCGGACCACCAGGTCGGTCGGCTCACCAGGTCACGGGCAGTGACCGCATCCCGTAGATGAACGACTCGGTGCGGAACCGGCGCTCACCGGTCGGCCGCAGCCCCGGCAGCCGCCGGAACAGCGTCTCCAGGGCGATCTGCAGCTCGGCGCGGGCCAGCGGCTGCCCGAGGCACTGGTGCACGCCGAAGCCGAACGCCAGATGCCGCCGGGCGTCCCGGTCCAGGTCCAGCTCGTCCGGCGAGCGGTGGTCGCCGCCGCCGAACACCGCCTCGTCCCGGTTGGCCGTGGAGAGCATCGCGATCACGCCCTCCCCGGCCCGGACGGTGACCCCGCCCAGCTCCACGTCCTCCAACGCGACCCGGGGCAGCCCGGTGTGCACGATGGTGAGCAGCCGCAACAGCTCCTCCACCGCGCCGGGCAGCGCGGCCGGGTCGGCGAGCCTGGCGATCTGCTCCGGCTGCTCCAGCAGCAGCGCGGTGGACAGCGAGATCATGTTCGCGGTCGTCTCGTGCCCGGCGATCAGCAGCAGCACGCCCGTGCCGGCCACGTCGTCCGGGCTCAGGTCGTCCCGCGCCGCGAGCCGGCTCAGGACGTCGTCCTCCGGCTGGGCGCGCTTGCGGGCCGTGAGGTCGCGCAGGTAGTCCAGGACCTCGTCCTGGGCCGCCCGGAGCTCCTCCACGGTGCTGTCCCGGCTGAGCAGCGTGCGGCTCAGGCCCTGGAAGCGGTCGCGGTCCTCGTACGGCACGCCGAGCAGCGAGCAGATCACCAGCGAGGGCACCGGCAGCGCGAACTCGGTGACCAGGTCGGCCGTGGTCCGGCCCGCGGTCATCCGGTCCAGTGCCTCGTCCACGATCCGCTGGATCTCCGGGCGTAGCGCCTCGACCCGCTTGACCAGGAAGTCCCCGGTGACCATGCGGCGCTGGCGGGCGTGCTCGGGGTCGTCGAGCCGCAGGAAGGACGGGTTGTCGGTGACCAGCTCCTCGCGGGCGCCGGCGACCAGCAGCGGGAAGGCCGGGTGGCGCACGTCGGCGCTGAACCGGCGGTCGGACAGCACGGCGCGGACCTCGGCGTAGCCGGTGGCCAGCCAGCAGGAGTCGCCGTCGGGCAGCTCGGCCCTGGTCATCGGCGCGGTGGCGGCGGCCTCGGTGTACGCGGGCGGCGGGCCGAACGGGCAGCCGCTGGAGTGCGGGGCGGGCAGCAGCGGGACGGCGGGGGCGGTGGGTACGGAGGTCAAGGCGGGGGTCTCCTCAGGGCGGGGGTGTCCTCGTGGGGTGTCGGGAGTCCGGGGCGGGTCCGGGGCGGCGTGCGGGGCCGGCGGCGGGGGCCGTCAGGCCTCGGTCCGGGCGGGCTCGCCCTCGGTGACGGTGATCGCCCGGCCCGGGCAGAGATCGGCGGCGAGTCTGACGTCGTCGAACTGCTCGGGCAGCACGACGGTCTGACGGAGCCTCACCAGACTGTCACGCTCGTCCTGGTCGAAGACCGCGGGGGCGTTCATCACGCACATCCCGGAGCTGCAGCAACGGTCCCGGTCGACGCTCACCTGCATGTCGGGCACCTCTCGCCAGGGCGCCGCCGGCTGCCCGGCGGCCGCCTCTCGTTGTCACGGTCAACCTAGCCGCCGCTGGTCCGTCCACGGAGGGGTGCGGCGGGCGGATCGTCAAGAATGGCCGATTCGGCTCCTGTGTGAACGCCCTTGCCGCGCAATGCGTTTCAACCGTCGGAACGCCGTCGGACGGGTCGGCAGGCGGGTCGGCGGACGGGCGGCGCGGGCGGTCTCACAAGCGCGGGCGGCCTCACAGGCCTTCGGCGGCGGCCAACTCCCTTACGGAGGCCACGGTGTCGGCCTCGGCGGCACTCTTGTCCGGCCGGTACCGCACCACCCGGGCGAACCGCAGGGCCAGTCCGGCGGGGTAACGGGGGCTGCGCTGGAGGCCGTCGAAGGCGATCTCGACGACCAGTTCCGGCCGCACCCGCACCGTCCGGGCGTCCCGGTCGACCTCCCGGGCGAGCAGCTCGGCGGTCTGCCAGGCGAGCGTGGCGTCGGTCAGCCCCTTGAAGGTCTTCCCGAGCATCACCCACGGGCCGAGGCCCGGCTCGCCCGCCGCCCGCGCCCCCAGGTGCAGATTGCTCAGGAACCCCTGCCGCCGGCCGCTGCCCCACTCCGCCGCCAGCACCACCAGGTCCAGGGTGTGCCGGGGCTTCACCTTGATCCAGCCCGCCCCGCGCCGCCCGGCCGCGTACCCGGCCGCCGGGTCCTTCACCAGCACCCCCTCGTGGCCGAGCGCCAGCGCCCCGCGGAAGAACGCCAGCGCCTCCGCCCGGTCCCCGGTCTCGATCCTGGCCACCCGCAGACCCTCCGGCACGGCCCCGGCCAGTGCCGCCCAACGCTCCCGGCCCGGCCGGTCCACCAGGTCCTCGCCGTCCCGGTGCAGCAGGTCGAAGAACCGTACGCTGAGCGGGACTTCGGCCCGCAGCCGGTCCGGATCCCGCCGGGTGGCGGTGCGCGCCGCGGTCTCCTGGAACGGACGCGGCCGCCCGTCCGCACCCAGCGCGATCGCCTCGCCGTCCAGCACCGCCGAGCGCAACGGCAAGGCCAGCGCCGCCTCCGCCACCTCGGGGACGCGCGCCGTGATGTCCTCCAGGCTGCGGGTGAACACCGCGACCTCCCCGCCGTCCCGGTGCACCTGCACGCGGATCCCGTCCAGCTTCCACTCCAGTGCCGCCGCACCCGTCCGCTCCAGCGCCGACGCCACGTCCGGTGCGGCCGCCGCCAGCATCGGCCGCACCGGCCGCCCCACCTCCAGGCGGAACTCCGCCAGGGCCTCCGCGCCACCGCCCAGCGCGGCCCGCGCCACCGCCCGCGCCGACCCCCGGAACATCAGCGCCCGCCGCACCGCCGCCACCGGCACCCCGGCCGCCTGTGCCACCGCGTCCCCGACCAGCGCGTCCAGGGCCCCCTGCCGCAGGTCCCCGACCAGCACCGCCCGCAGGAACCCCTGCTCCACCTCGGTCGCCCGCCCGAACAGACCCGCGAGCAGCCGCCGCCGCTCGGCCTGCGACCCCGCCCCGTGCACCCCGGCGATCCGCTCCAGCTCCCGTTCCACCTCCCGCACCCCCAGCGAGGCCGCCACCGCCGGCGCCGGCAACTCCCGCAGGGCCGCCCACCCCACCCCCGTCCGCAACCGTTGCGCCTCACCCGACAGCAGCACCACCGCCGCCGCCCCCTCCTCGGCCCCCAGCTCCCGCAGACACCCCGCCAACAGGCCCACCTTCGCCCGCCGCCCGGGCTCCGCCGCCACCTCCCGCGACACCTCCGCCAACCGCCGCAACCCCATCCGCCGCCACCTCCACCCCCAGCATCCGCGCGGCCCCCCGACCCCGCACCCCGGCAACCCGGGCGCGTAGCCTTTCCCGTCCAGCAGTTGACCGGTGAGGGGGAGCGGCCGTGTCGATCGAGTTCGTGCGCCGGGCGGACGGCCTGGTCTACCGCTACCGCAGGGACGGCGAGTTCAACGGCCGGCCGTCCTTCCGGCGCCTGGACCTCGACGTGTGGTGCCGGTGGCTGCCCGAGCGGGGCTGGTGCACCGTGGGCGCCGACGGCACCGCCAACGGCTGGCCGCTGTCCGGCCGTACCGGAGAAGGCCCGTTCCCGCCGCTCGGCCCCTGGCGCAGCTGGCAGGCCGGCAGGTCCTACCTCTACGACCTGCGCCGCACCGACGAGTTCGAGGAGCGCCTGACCACCGGACCGTTCGAGGACGGAAAACCCGAGGCGGGACACCGCGCCCCGCGACCATAATGGCCGCGCCCGCCGCTGTCCCGTTCCGAGGGGCGGCCCGGAGGCCGGGCAGGGGACGGGAGACAACCTTGACATGGCGCGCCGCACGCACGGTACCGGTGGCTCTGGGGCTGCTCGCCCTCGTGGTGGGCTGCACGGCCGACCCGGGCGTACGGCCCACCGAGTCCGCCTCCGCGGCCCGGGCGCCGCATTCCGTACCGCCGGAGGCCGCGACCGCCTGGCGCCCGCTCGCGCCGCTGTCCCGTGAGCAGCTGAGGGCGACGCTGGTGCCCGTCTCCGAGTTGCCGGCGGGCACCACCACCGAGGAGGAGGCGCCGGTGTCCGACACCACGGCGGAGACGATCGCCAGGGCGGCCAAGCGGAGTCCGGGCTGTGCACCGGTCCTCGACGCCATGATCGAGCAGTCGGCCGACGCCGCCCGGCTCACGTACGTCACCGGCGACAACACCCGCAGCAACCGGACGCTGGTCGAGGTGGCCGCCGTCCCCGGCGGTCGGGCCCGGGAACGCTTCGAGGCGCTGCGGGACGCCGTCCACGGGGGCAGCTGCACGAGCCTCCGGCTGAGCGACCGGTTCGGCGCCGAGCCGCTGGAGGTCGAGCCGGTGGCCTCGCAGGCCTCGGAGGTGCCGGTCGTCGGCTTCCGGCTCCTGTCGTCCACCGGGGCGGCGACCAGCCGGGGCGGATCCACCTGGCTCTACCTGTACGCGGCGGTCGGTGACAACCGCGCGGTGTTCTGCAAGATCGACGACACCGCACTCGCCCCCAGCCTGCCCACCGACCTGGTGACCGCACAGATCCATCGGCTGGTCACTGCCGGGGCGTCGCCGGAGCCGACGCCCACCGCCGTTACTCCTTGACAGGGTGCGTAATACTGTAACGCGCGCGGTCCGAGGCGCCGTCGGAGCGGGCCGCGCGGCGTCCCTTCCCCGCAGCTCGGAGCACCGCATGCACCCCTTCCTCGACCACCCGGGGCCGCTGGCCTTCGCGCACCGGGGCGGTGAGCTCGGGCACCCGGAGAACTCGCTCGCCGCGTTCGAGGCCGCCGTGGCGCTGGGCTACCGCTACCTGGAGACGGACGTGCACGCCACCGCGGACGGCGTGCTGGTGGCCTTCCACGACTCCCGGCTCGACCGGGTGACCGACCGCGCCGGGGCGGTCGCCGAGCTGCTCTGGGAGACCGTCCGGCGGGCCCGGATCGGGGGCACCGAGCCGGTACCGCTGCTGGAGGACCTGCTCGGGGCGTTCCCCGGCGCCCGGTTCAACGTGGACGTGAAGGCGGCGCCCGCCGTGCGGCCGCTGGTCGAGGCGGTCCGCCGGACGAACGCCTGGGACCGGGTCTGCGTCGGCGGCTTCTCCGACCGCCGGATCGCCGCCGTGCGCGCCGCCGCCGGCCCCCGGCTGGCGACCTCGCTCGGCCCGCGCGAGGTGGCCCGGCTGCGGCTGCGCTCGCTGGCGGGCCCGCTGGCGCGGGGCGGGGCGCCGTTCGCCGGGGTGTGCGCCCAGGTGCCGGAGCGGCACCGGGGGATCAGGGTGGTCGACCGGGCCTTCGTCCGGGCCGCCCACCGCCTCGGCCTGCAGGTCCACGTGTGGACTGTGGACGATGCCACACGGATCCGGTCTCTCCTCGACCTGGGTGTGGATGGCATCATGGCGGATCGCATCGACGTCCTGAAGGGCGTCCTCGGCGAGCGCGGCTGCTGGACGGACGGCAGCACCGGCTCCAGCACAGTGAAATAGGAGCCCATGAGCACCACGGACCACCTGCCGGACGACGTCTCGTCGCCTCCGGCGGCCGCCGACGACGGCCGCGCCCTGCGCCGGATGCAGTTCGGCTGGTACATCAACGACTGGGCCAACGCCGCCTTCTCGGCCACCGTCCTGACGGTCTTCCTGGGGCCGTACCTGACCGAGGTGGCGAAGAACGCCGCCGACGCGTCCGGCGACGTGCACCCGCTCGGCCTGGCGATCCGTGCAGGATCGTTCTTCCCGTACACGGTCTCCTTCTCCGTGCTGATCTCGGTCGCGGCGATGCTGCTGACCGGCACGGTCGCCGACCGCACCGGGCGGCACAAGGAGCTGATGTGCGGCTTCGCCTACGTGGGCGCGCTGGCCACCATGGGGATGTTCTTCCTCGGCGGCGACCGCTACCTGCTGGGCGGCGCGCTGCTGGTGGTCGCCAACATCTCGTACGCGGTGTCCGTGGCGCTCTCCTACGCCTACCTCCCGGGCCTGGCTACCCCCGACGAGCGCGACGCCGTCTCCTCCAAGGGCTGGGCGTACGGCTACGCGGGCGGCGGACTGCTACTGATCGCCAACCTCGCGCTGTTCCAGGGCCACGACGTGCTCGGCCTCTCCTCCGGCACCGCCGTGCGGATCTGCCTGGCCTCGGCCGGCCTGTGGTGGGCGCTGTTCACCCTCGTCCCGATGCTGCGGCTGCCCTCCCGGGCCGGCGTCGTCCGGGCGCGCGCCGAGGCCGCGCCGGACCAGCCGGCCGCCGGCAGCCTGCGCGAACTCGGCCGCACCCTCAAGAGCATGCGCAAGCACCCGCTGACGCTGCTCTACCTGGCGGCCTTCCTCTGCTACAACGACGGCATCCAGACCGTCGTCTCGCAGGCCTCGCTGTACGGCAGCGAGGAACTCGGCATGGAGCAGGGCACCCTGGTCATCGCGGTGCTGATCGTGCAGATCGTGGCGATCGGCGGGGCCCTGCTGCTCGGCCGGATCGCCCAGCGCCACGGCGCCAAGAAGACCATCCTGGGCTCGCTGGTCGGCTGGGTGGTCACGCTGGCCCTCGGCTACTTCATGCCGGCCCATCAGCCGGCCTGGTTCTACGTCCTGGCCTGCATGATCGGCCTGGTGCTCGGCGGCAGCCAGGCGCTCTCCCGCTCGCTGTTCTCGCACCTGATCCCGGCGGGCCGGGAGGCCGAGTACTTCAGCCTCTACAAGGTCAGCGACCGTGGCACCAGCTGGATGGGCCCGCTGGTCTTCGGCCTCGCCTACCAGGTCACCGGCAGCTACCGCTCGGCGATCATCTCGCTGCTGATCTTCTTCGTGATCGGGTTCGCCGTCCTGGTGAAGGTCCCGGTCCGCCGCGCCATCGAAGCGGTCGGCAACCCCGTCCCCGAGCGTCTCTGACCCTCACTCCGACGGCTCACCCCGACGGCTCACCCCGACGGCTCACCCCGAACGGCTCGCTCCCGGCGGCCGGGCTCCGGCCCGGCCGCCGTCGCGTTCCCCGGTGGAGCCGGAGAACGGCCGGCTGGGAAGCGCCGGAGTGGAGTGCGGGAGAGGGTGGTGTTGGCCGGGGTGGAGATCGGCGGGCGGGTCGCGAAGCGGCATGCTGGTCCGAGCCGTTCGACCAGCGAGGAGACCGAGTTGAGCACCGCCGCCGCGAACCGTTGGAGCATCAGTGCACCGGAGCAGGGGGACTACCCGCGCTGGCGCGAACTCTTCCGCGGGTACTGCGAGTTCTACCGGGTGCCGATGCCGGAGGAGAAGGCCGAGCTGGTGTGGTCCTGGCTCAACGACCCGGAGCACGAGGTGGAGGGGCTGCTGGTCCGGGACGGCGCGGGGACGCCCGTCGGCTTCGCGCACTTCCGGCCGTTCGCCCGGCCGCTGCACGGCACGGTGGCCGGGTTCCTGGACGACCTGTTCGTCGCTCCCGAGGTGCGCGGCGGCGGGGCGGTGGACGAACTGCTGGCCCGGCTGCGGGAGATCGCCGCCGAGCGCGGCTGGAGCACCGTGCGCTGGATCACCGCGGACGACAACCACCGGGCGCGCAGCAAGTACGACCAGGTCGCCACCCGGACGATGTTCGTCACCTACGACATGGCCCCGGAGGCCCCGGCCGGCTGAGCCCGCAGGTGGGGCCGACCGGTGGGGCCGACCGGAGCGGTCGACCGGATCACCTGACCAAGTCGCCGGAACATTCGTACGGAGTTTCTGTTATCGGCGTTCCGCCGGGGGGTCTCCCAGGTGTCGGTATCCGACCAGCCGACCTGGACAGAAAGCAGTGGCCACGTGAACAGCGACGACAGGACGACCATCATCCCGGCGAGCGGCGGCGGCAACGACGGCGCCGGCGGGAGCGGCGGCCACGGCCGCCCGGGTGGCCGGGCCGCGCGGCGGGCCGCCCAGCGGCACACCGGGCACGGGCGCCGGGGGCGCCGGCGTGGCGGGTTCGCGCCGGTGAGCGCGGTCGTCGCCGCCGTGGCCGGGACCGGACTGATAGCCGCGCTGGCCGGGGCGGGCTATGCGGCGTACGGCGGCAAGCAGAGCGACCGGGACCTCGCCGGGCAGGCCGCCGCGGCGGACTCGCTGGTCGCCGCCGAGCTGGGGACGCACGAGGGCATCCAGGTGCCGGGCGCCGGGGGAGCGGGCCTCGCGGGCGCGGTGCCGCCGTCGGGCAGTCCGACGGCGACGGGCCCGTCGGCCACCCCGAGCCCGACGGCCACCGCGACGGGCTCCGCCTCCCCGACGGGCCGGCCCACCGCGACGCCGAGCCCGACGGCCACCGCCACCACCACCGCCAAGCCGAGCCCGGCGCCCACCCGCCCGAGCGCCAACCCCGCCGCGGGCACCGCCCAGCGGGCCGCCGCGGCTCCGGCAGGCGGTGGATCGTCCCCCGCGTTCGCCCAGCAGGTCGTCGACCTGGTCAACACCGAGCGGGCCAAGGCCGGGTGCGGCCCGGTCACCGCCGAGCCCCGGCTGGCCAGCGCGGCCCAGTCGCACAGCGACGACATGGCCAACCGCAACTACTTCGACCACGCCAGCCCGGAGGGCTACCACGCCGACCACCGGATCGAGGCGGTCGGCTACCGCTGGAGCACCTGGGGCGAGAACATCGCCCGGGGGCAGAGCGACCCAGCGGCCGTGATGGAGTCCTGGATGAACAGCCCCGGCCACCGCGCCAACATCCTGAACTGCGACTTCAAGCAGCTCGGGGTCGGGGTGCGGACCGGCGCCAACGGCCCGTGGTGGACCCAGGTGTTCGCCGCTCCGGCCTGACCGGGCCCGCCCCGGCTCCGCCCCCCCCGCCATCGCCGTCCGCCCCTGACCCCGCCTCCGCTCACTCCCGGTGGCCGGTACCGCCGGCCACCGGGCAGTCCGATTTTCCGATTCCGTGCACATTGTTGTTATCTGATCACTCCCCACAGGTCTCCGAGGAGGCAGCGGCGGACGGAAACACGGCAAGACGGAGTGCGGACCATGAACGCTGATGTGCAGAACAGGACCGGGACGACCCTGGTACGCGCGGCGCAGGCGGGTGACCGGCAGGCCCAGGAGGCCCTGGTCGCCACCTGGCTGCCGCTCGTCTACAACGTGGCCGGCCGCGCCCTGCGCGGCCACGCCGACGTGGACGACGTGGCCCAGGAGACCATGATCCGGGCCCTGGACGGCCTGGACGGGCTCCGCGACCCGGAGTCCTTCCGCTCCTGGCTGGTCGCCATCACCATGAACCAGGTCCGCCGCCGCCACGCCGCCGGGCAGCAGCAGCCCACCGTCGGCGGCCTGGACGAGACCTGGGAAGTCCCGGACCCCCGGGCCGACTTCACCGACCTCACCATCCTGCGCCTGGGCCTGTCCGGCCAGCGCCGCGAGGTGGCGGAGGCCACCCGCTGGCTGGATCCGGACGACCGTGAACTGCTCGCCCTGTGGTGGCTGGAGGCCGCCGGCGACCTCACCCGCGCCGAACTCGCGGCGGCCCTCGACCTGACCGTGCCGCACGCCGCCGTGCGGGTCCAGCGGATGAAGAAGCAGCTGGAGGCGGGGCGGGTCGTGGTCCGCGCCCTCGGTGCCTACCCGCGCTGCCCCGAACTCGCCGAGGTCACCGCCGGGTTCGACGGCACCCCGAACTCGGTCTGGCGCAAGCGGATCGCCCGGCACATCCGCGGCTGCGCCGGCTGCGACGGCCTGGGCCGCGACCTCTTCCCTGCCGAGGGCCTGCTGGCCGGTCTCGCGCTGGTCCCGATCCCGTCCGCCTCGCCCACGCTGCTGCACTTCCAGCACACGGCCGCGACCGCCGCGGCGGGCGCCCACACGGCGGCGGCCGGTGCGGGATCGGGCGCGGGCGGTACGGCTGCCGGTGCGGCCACCGGCGGTGGCGCGCACGGCGGTTGGGCCGGCATCGCCGCCCGCAAGGCCGCGCTGGCGGGCGGTACGGCCGCGGCGGTGGCCGTCACCACCCTGGCCCTGGTCTGGTCGAACCCCACCGAGCCGCCGCGGGCGGCGGTGCCCGAACCCACCACCCCGGCCGCCGCGATGGACACCCCGGCGGCCCTGCCGGCGACCGTCCCGGACACCCCGACCGCCACCCCCACGCCGACACCGACCCCCACCGGGACCCCGGCCGCGACGCCCTCGCCGACCGCCACCCGGTCGACCCCGGCCGCGCCCCAGCCCAACCCGGAACGGCAGCTGGTGGACCTGGTCAACGCCGAACGCGCCAAGGCGGGTTGCGCCCCGCTGCGGATCGATCCCCGACTGCACGCCTCGGCCCAGAAACACTCCGACGACATGGCCGCCCGCGGCTTCTTCGACCACGTGAACCCGGACGGCGTCCGCGCGGACGCCCGGATCACCGCGGCCGGCTACCGCTGGTCCCAGTGGGGCGAGAACCTCGACCGGGGCCCGACCACGGCGGCGAGCGTCTTCGCCCGCTGGATGGACGGCGGGATCCACCAGTCCAACATGCTCGACTGCGGCTTCAAGGACATCGGCGTCGGCATCGCCACCAGCCCCGCCGGCACCCTGTGGACCCAGGACCTGGGCGCCCCGATGTCCTGACCGGCCCTCGCCTGGCCCGGCCCGGAGCGGCTCCGGGCCGGGCCAGGCGAGCGTTTCCGGCCATCCTTTGACGTGCGCATGCTGGCCGCCAGGAACCCCTCTTGGAGCGTTCCAATTCTTGCTACTGTCGCACCGTTCCGCCACCCCGGGCGCCCGCACATCCGCCGTGCGGGGCCCTACGGACCTGCCGACAGGACTGGTGTGAAGTGACAGAACCGCGTGACCGACAGCTGGACCGACCGTCGACCGCCGCCCTCCGGAGCCGACTGGCCGCGCTGGCCGGGGCGCTCGCGCTGCTGGTGGCCTTCCTGGTCGGAGCGGGTGCCGCACCCGCCTCCGCCGCACCCACCGGGGCCTCCGCCTCCGCCGCGCCCGCCGCCGCCAACGCCGCTGCGGCCGGGCCCGGTTGGATCTGCCGGGGCGCGCCCGTGACCCCTGGCTACGTCCTCACCATGCACTCCAACAACGGCTGCAACGGTGCCGGCATGTGGTACCAGCAGCCCGTCCGGGACGGCATCTGGACCTGTGCCACCTCGCCGATCCCGGCCGGCTACGTGCTCTCCGGGCACAACCCCACCGGCTGCGACGGCTACGACTCCTGGTACATGCGCCTGCCCGTGGACGGCCTGTGGACCTGCGGCACCTCGCCCGTCCCGCCCGGCTACGTACTGACCGCCCACGCCCCCAACGGCAACGGCTGCACCAACATCGACGCCTGGTTCATGCAGCTCGCCAGGGACGGCATCTGGACCTGCGCGGGCTCGCCGATCCCGCCCGGCTACGTCAACATCGGCCACCAGGTGCCCGGTTGCGGCGGCATCGGCTCCTGGCTGCAGGTGGTGGCCCGAGCCGGACAGGTGGTCTGCCCGTACCAGCCCGTTCCGGCCGGCTTCCGCCTCGGCGCCTACGTCAACACCGGCTGCAGCGGCATGGGCGGCTGGTACCTTCTCCGCGCCTGACCCGACCCGGGCCCGGGGAGGGGAGCCGCTGGACGGCCGCACCCACCCCTCCCCGGGTCCGCCCCGAGAGTCCCGAGAGGGCCCGGGAAGGAGGCGCGAGCCTAGGCGGGCGTGACCGGCACCAGGCCGTCCGCCGAGCCGGTCACGTAGCCGGTGGCCTGGCCGACCACGCCGCCCGCGTCCCCGACCTGCCCCGGCACCGCGCCCGGGGCACTGGTCAGCGGACCGGGCAGGCCCTCCTGGCCGCCGATCTCGCTGGCGTGCGCACTCGGAGCGGTCAGGGAGGCCACCACGCCGACGGCGAGCGAGGCGACGGCGAGCATGCTGCGCTTCTTCATGGCCGGTCCAACGAAACCGCGGCGCAAGGGTTACGGGCGGCCCCGGAGCATCGCGGCCCGGGACGGTGCGAGGGGGCGCGAGGGGTGCGAGGTCGGTGCGGCCGGGATGCCGCGCACGGTGACCGAACGGATACTGACCGCAGCGTTCCGTGTTCCGTCACGGCGCCGTATCGACGAAGGAGGACGTCATGGCCGGTAAGGCCAGCATCGTATTCGCCCACGGGCTCTGGGCCGACGGCTCGTGCTTCAACAAGCTGATCCCCACGCTCCAGGCCGAGGGCCACGAGGTCTACAGCTCGCAGCACGGGCTCGACTCGCTGGAGGGCGACGTCGCGTGCGTCACCCGGGCCATCGAGCACGTGCCGGGCCCGGTGGTGCTGGTCGGCCACTCCTACGGCGGGACGCTGATCACCAAGGCCGGTGTCCACGACCGGGTGGGCGCCCTGGTCTACATCGCCGCGCTCGCCCCGGACGAGGACGAGACCTCGGTGGGCCAGCAGGAGAAGTTCCCCCCGACACCGGTCTTCGAGCACGTCGGCGTCGTCGACGGCCGCCTCTGGCTGCAGGAGGCCGGTGTGGCCGACTTCTGCGGCGACCTGCCGGTCGCCGAGCAGAAGCTCGTCCTGGCGACGGGCGCCGTGCCGGTCGCCGACCTGTTCGCCCAGCAGGTCCCCGGCACCGCCTGGCGCACCAAGCCGAGCTGGTACATCGTCGCGAACAACGACCGCACCGTGAACCCGGACCTGCAACGGGCCGCCGCCGAGCGGATGGGCGCGAAGACCTTCGACATCGACAGCAGCCACGTCCCCATGCTGTCGCACCCCGACTTCGTCCTCGACGTCATCCGGGACGCCGCCAAGACCCTGGAGTCCTAAGGCCCGGGCCCACCGCCGAAAGTCCCTGCGGGAACGGTCAGTCCGCCCGCACGAGGTCCGCGGCGAGGTCCGCGGCGAGGGCGGCCTCGCCGGCGGGCACCAGGTGGGAGTAGCGGCGGGTGGTCCTGCTCCACTCCAGGTAGCCGCTCATGGCCGTGCGCATGCAGTCCGTGATCAGGGCGGCGGTTCCGGCGTCCCGCGCCCCGACGGCGTCCGTCAGCCGCTGCTCCAGGACGAGGAACTCCTCGCACCACGCGGTGACCATGCCCTGGATCTCCCGGACGGTGTCCGCGCGTTCCCGCGCCCGGCCCCGCTCCCCGGCGTGGGCGCGCGCCCGGTCCGGGGCGTTCTCGATGACGAGGACGAGGTTGCGGAGATCGCCGCGCGACTCCTCCTTCTCGACGGAGTGGACGTCGTTGAGCGTGTCGACGACGTCCGCGGTGATGTCGAGCATCCGGCGCACCACGGGCTGGCTGTACAGCCGGTCGGGGAGTTCGAAGCCGTAGGCCTTCTGGCTGAGGTCCAGCATGGCGTGAACGAAGCCGGAGCGGCGGCGCAGTTCGGCGTACTCGGCGAGGGTCGGGACGTGTCGGTGGGCGCGGTTCCGGGTCTCCTGGGTGTACGCGCCGAGGAACCACTGCCAGTGCTGTCCGGTGCGCTCCAGCCAGGCGGGGGAGGCGCCGTCGGCGTCCGGGCTGGTCGCGGCGTCGAAGGGGAGGGTGAACGCGGTGTCCTGAGGCATGGGACGCCCTTTCGAACGCGAGGGTGGGCCGGCCGCCGTTCGCCCCAAGGGTCCCCGCGACGGCCCTCCGGCCGCAAGGGCGCACGGTGGGGCGTGTCGCCGTCGACGGCCGGGGCCGGCGGTTACCTTGCCCCGTAGCCGCCGATCGTGGTCCGGTGGTGTCCGGCCACCTCCTCCTGACGGGAGCGACCAATGAGCGCGAACGAGCCCGAAGCCCGATTCGACGAACGGTTCAGCGACCCCGGAGCGGGCGCGACGCCGTGGGAGACCGTCCGTGAGGTGCTGGAGTCGGCACAGCTGTTCTGGATCACCACGGTGCGGTCCGACGGACGCCCCCACGTCACGCCCCTGGTGGCCGTGTGGCTCGACGGGCAACTGCACTTCACCACCGGCACCGAGGAGCAGAAGGCCGTGAACCTGGTCGGGAACCGGCAGGTGGCGTTGGCCACCGGCTGCAACCAATGGGACCGGGGGCTCGACGTGGTCGTGGAGGGCCTGGCCGAGCGGATCACCGCGCGCCCCGCGCTCGAACGCCTCGCCGCCGCCTGGACGACCAAGTGGAACGGCGAGTGGCGGTTCCGGGTGACGGCGGAGGGCTTCGCCCACCAGGACGGGGGCGAGGCCCTGGTCTTCGCGGTGCGGCCCGCCAAGGTCCTCGCCTTCGCCAAGGGCGGCTTCGGCCAGACCGCTTACCGCTTCGACGGTGACCGGACCGCCGAGCCGCGGACCTGACCGGAGGAGGAAGGGTTTGGACGGCCCGCGTGCCGGCCGGGGCTAGGCCGGGCGGCAGGCGGGCCGTGGGGACCACCATGGCCCGTCCGCCCCCGGACGGCCAGGGGCGCACGGGGGCGCCCGGGCGTGCACGGTGGCGCGCCCGGGCGGGCGAACGGCGACGGAGCGTCCGAAAGCTCCGCAAGCCGGTCGGACCCCGCGAAGCGGGTCAGACCGTTCCCGAGTGCTCCGGCGTCCGGGGGCCGGCGGGGCGTGCGCCGGCGGCGTCCGGAGTGGTGGACACGGGCGCCACCGTCCAGTCCGGGTGGCCGGGCACCGGCGGGGTGCGCCGCCCGTACAGCCAGTCGTCCAGGAAGCCGCTGAGGTCCTGCCCGGAGACCTCGGAGGCGGTGCGGACGTAGTCCCGGGTGGTGGCGGTGCCGTGGCGGTGCTCGCGCAGGAAGGTCCGCTCGATCCGGTCGAAGGTGGCCGCCCCGACCTTCTCCCGGAGGGCGAACAGCACCAGGGCGCCGCCGGTGTAGCGCTGGTCGTCGAAGAGCGTGTCGGCGGTGGGCGAGGCGACCGGGCCGGAGTCGTGCCGCCACTGGTCGCCGAGGCGGTGGACCCGGCGCATCCGCGCGGTCAGGGTGGTGTCGCCCCAGGCGTCGGGCCAGCCGCGTTCGTAGCGGTAGGCGAGGCCGTAGTAGTCGGCATGGCCCTCGTTGAGCCACAGGTCGGCCCAGGTGGCGGGGGTGACGCTGTCGCCGAACCAGGAGTGCACCAGCTCGTGCATCATGTGCGAGCCGATCGCCGGTTCGGCCTGGCGCAGGAAGCCCGGCTTGTAGAGGGTGAGGGTCTGGGTCTCCAGCCCGGTGAAGCGGAAGGCCGCCGGGTCGTCGGTGTCGACCGGCAGGATGCCGTAGGACTCGAACGGGAACGGCCCCAAGTGCTGTTCGGCCCAGCGGAGTTGGTCGGCGGTGAGGTCCAGGGCCGGGGCCAGCTCGGCGACCCGGGCGGTCGGTACGACATCGCGCAGCGGCAGCCCGTGCGGGCCGGTGCGCCGGCGGACGGTGTAGTCGCCGACGGACACCTGGACGAGTTCGGTGGCCATCGGCTCGCGGGAGACGTACCGCCGGGTGGTGCGGCCGTCGCCGAGCGGCACGGTCCGGGTCAGCTCCCCGTTGGCGACGCCCAGCAGTGGATCCGGCGCGGTCACCGTGATGGTGAAGCGGGCCTTCTCGCTCGGGTGGTCGTTGCACGGGAAGACGGTGTGGGCGCTGGCGGGCTGCCCGGCCACCGCGAAGCCGTTCGCGGTCGGCACCCAGCCGGTGTGCGGCAGGGCGGCGCGCGGGTCGGCGGTGTACTCGACGGTCAGCCGCGCGGTGCTGCCGCGGCGCAGCGGTTTCCCGGGGGTGACGGTCAGTTTCTCGTCGTGGACGGCGAACCGGGCCGCCCGCCCGTCGACCCGGACGGCGTGCACGTCGAGCCCGAGCGCGTCCAGTGACAGGGCGGCCGTGGTCCGGGTGGTCCGGGTGGTGATCACCGCGGTGGCGTCCACGGTCCGGGTGTCGGCCCGGTACTCGAAGGACAGGTCGTAGGCGAGCGCCCGGTACCCGGGGTTGCCGAGCGAGGGGAAGACCCGATCGCCGAGCCCGTCCGCGGCGGTGGCCGGCGGGGCGCTCGCGGCCAGCAGCACCGCACCGAGGGCGAGCGCCGGAGCGAGCCCGGCACGGAGCCTGCGCAGCGGGACCAAGGGGGATCACCACACTTCGGAGGGTCGGGGCCGGAGGGTCGTGGCCGGTGCGTCCGCGACGCACCGGCCACGGATGACGGATGCTAGTGGACCGTCAGCTCCGCCCGGCCGAACCGTGCCGACACGCGGGCGTCCCCCGGACGGACCACGGTGCTGGCGGCGCCCCCGGGCCGGGGCTAGCGTTCGTAGTGCTCCGTCCCCTGACGGACGGGGCCACGGCCGTCGGAGAACCTGGCCAGGTCCGGCGGCCGTACTCCTGTGCCCGGGCGCCCTCCCGGAGGCACCGCGTAGGCTGGCCCCCGGACGACGCCCGCGTACCGGATGCCAGGAGCCGCCGTGACCAGCCCCGCTTCGCACCTTCTGGTGATCGGTGAGTGCGTCGCCGACATCGTCCGTACGGACGGCGCCCCCGACCGGGTCCACCCCGGGGGCAGCCCGGCGAACGTCGCGTACGGCCTGGCCCGGCTGGGCCACCCGGCGGTGCTGCTCACCGAGTTGGGGCCGGACGCCGACGGGCGGCTGATCCGCCGCCACCTGGAGTCGGCCGGGGTGGTGGTCCGGGCGGCCGAGGTGGCCCGGACGCCCTCGGCGGTGGTGCGGCTGGACGGACAGGGGCGGGCCGAGTACACCTTCGACATCGGCTGGACGCTGCCGCCGACCGAACTCCCCGCCGCCCCCGCCGCGATCCACCTCGGCTCGATCGGCGCGGTCACCGAGCCGGGCGCCGCCGCGGTGCTCGCCCTGGTGGAGCGATGGCGCGACCGGGTGCCGGTCAGTTACGACCCGAACGTGCGCCCCGCGCTGATGGGCGAGCGGGCGGCGGCGGTGCGCCGGGTCGAGCGCTGCGTGGCGCTGAGCGAGCTGGTGAAGGCCAGCGACGAGGACCTCGCCTGGCTCTACCCGGGCGAGCCCGTCGAGGCGGTCGCAGAGCGCTGGCTCGCCCTGGGGCCCGCCGTGGTCGCGGTGACCCTCGGGGCGGAGGGCGCCCTGGCGCTCACCGCGGAGGGCCGCCGGGAGCGGGTGGCGGCCGTCCCGGTCGCGGTGGCGGACACCGTCGGCGCCGGTGACTCCTTCATGGCGGCCCTGCTGCACGCCCGCGCGGCCGGCGAGGAGCTGGCGGACTGCCTCGCCGAGGCCGTCACTGCCGCCGCGCTGACCGTCTCCCGCCCCGGTGCCAACCCGCCCTCGGCCGCCGAGCTGGCCGCGGCCCTGGAGCGCCGCCGGGCGGCCGGGGCGCGGTAGCCGGGGCCGCCCGGCGACTCTCAACTCCCCTGGCAGTCCGGCCCGGTGAGGTCCTTGCCGTACCAGACCTCGGAGTACGGGCCGGTGTCGCCGTACGCCGGGATCTCCTGGTAGCCGTTGCGCAGGTAGAGGGTGCGGGCCTCGATCAGGTCGAGGCGGGTGTCCAGGACGATCCGCTCGGCGCCCATGGTGCGGGCGGCCCGGTCGACGGCGGCGAGCAGCTGGGCGCCGCCGCCGGTGCCGCGCAGGCCGGGGCGGACGAAGACCCGGGTGAGTTCGACGGTGGTGGCGTCGTAGCGGCGCAGGCCGGCGCAGGACTGGGGCGCGCCGTCGTAGCGGCCGAGCAGGAAGAGGCCGGTGGGGGCGGCCAGGTCGTCGCTGGGGGAGTCGGCGAGGCCGGACTCCAGTTCCTCCGGGGTGCCCTCGCGGCCCAGGTGGAGGCGGTAGTAGCGGTTGGCCACGTCGTAGTAGTACTCGCGCAGCAGGTCCGTGGCCTCGGGGGTGGTCACGTCGGTGGTGGTGATGGTCCAGCGGTCGGTCATGCGCGCATGATCCGTTTCCGGGCGCCGTGGTCGCAAAGGGTTTTCCTGCCGGTGGCGGAGGATTCGGCAAAGGATCGGCAAGGCGGGCGGCGTGCCGTTGCCCCGGGCGGGTGACGGAGGGTTGGCGGGAGCGCCCGGCGGGGGAGCAGTAGCAGCTATGAACGGACCATCAGTTTGTCGCATTAACGGGGATCTGAGGAAAGGTCAGCAGCGGCGCGGCGCACGTACCGGCCTGCTGGCCGCCGTCTGCCTCACCGCCGTGGTCACCGGCTGCGCCGGTCCCGCCACCCCGTCGAAGCCCGCCCCGGCCGCCGCGGCACCCGCCACCGGGGCGCCCCAACCCGCTCCGCCGCTGCTCCCCGGCCTGGCCCGGGAACAGGAGGAGACCAGCAGCGAGGCGGCCGCCCGCCAGGCCGACCTGGCCCGCGCCGCCCTGGAGACCGCCCAGCGCTGGGGCCTGGACCGCCCGCCGCTCAAGGCCCCGGCCCGCCCGGCGGCCAAGGCCGTCCTCACCCCGGTGCAGGGCGTCAAGCTCAAGGACGGCCGCCCGCCCGTGGTGTTCCGGGTGCCGACCCAGGACAAGGTGGTCTTCCTCACCATCGACGACGGCTTCGAGAAGGACCCGGAGTTCTCCCGGATGGCGGCGGAGCTGGGGATCCCGCTCAGCGCCTTCCTCTCCGACTACCTCGTCCGCGACAACTACGGCTACTTCCGGGACCTGCACAAGCAGGGCGTGGAGATCAACAACCACACGATCAACCACCGCAACCTCAAGGTCCTCGACTACGAGACCCAGCGCCGGGAGATCTGCGACCAGCAGGACCAGCTGGAGCAGCAGATCGGCGTGCGCCCCCGGCTGTTCCGCCCCCCGTACGGCGAGTACAACGACGACACCCTGCGCGCCGCCGCCTCCTGCGGGGTGCAGGCCGTCCCGCTGTGGAACGAGGAGGCCTTCCCGGACCACATGGAGTGGCGCTACGACGACCGGACGCTCCACCCGGGCGACATCATCCTCACCCACTTCCGCGGCATCTCCGACTGGAAGGCCACCATGCCGGACCTGCTGCGCAAGGTGCTCAACGAGGTCACCGCGGCCGGCTACTCGCTGGGCCGCCTGGACGACTACCTGTAGGGCGGGCCGGGCCGGCCGGGCCTCAGCCGAGCGAGAGGGCGTCGAGGTACACCCAGGCGCCCTCGTGCCGGACGAAGCGGCTGTGCTCGCTGAGCACGCCCTGCTCGCCGTCCTCGGTCCAGTGCGCGCGGAAGGCGACCGTGCCCTCGGCGTGGAAGGCACCGCCCTCGCTGGTGGAGAGCACCTCCAGCCCGGTCCAGCGCAGGGCCGGGTCGAAGTCGACCTCGTCGGGCCGGGTGTCCGGGTGCCAGGTGCGCAGCAGGTAGGCCTCGTCCTGGGCGGCGAAGGCGCTGAACCGGGAGCGCATCAGCGACTCGGCGGTGGTGGCCTTCGCCTGGCCGCGGTGCAGCCGGCCGCAGCAGTCGCCGTAGGCGGCGGGCAGGCCGCACGGGCACGGGGAGGACGGCAGCAGCCGGGGAGCGGCGGGGCGGGGCGCGGAACGACGTCGGGACATGCCGACCATTGTCCCCCACGGCCGGTCGGCGCCCGCCGGGCCCGCCCCACCACCGGGAGGGCGGGCCCAGGGGGTTACGCGGGCCGCCGGAAGGAGTAGTTGAACGCGGCGTCGCCGAAGTGGCCCATCATCCGGAGCCAGAACGGCATCAGCATCTCGGTCGCCCGGGCGCCGGTGATGTCCCCGAGGTCGACGATCCAGTCGGCCGGCCAGCCGAACTCGCCCAGCAGGGCGACCGCCTCGGCCTTGGCGGCGTCGTCGTTCCCGGCGATGAAGAGGTTGTGCTCACCGGCCAGCTTGTCCGGTGCGACCATCAGCTCGCAGTTCAGCGTGTTGAGCGCCTTCACCACCTGGGCCTCGGGGAACTCGCGCTGGATCTGCTCGCCGATGCTGTCGGTGTTGCACGGGGCGAGGGTGACGCCCTCGGGGCCGAACACCAGCGGGTTGGACACGTCGATCAGCAGCTTCCCGGCGAGGTGCTCCGCCCCGGCCGCGCGCAGCGCCGCCAGCGAGACCGTTCCGCTGGTGGCGTTCAGCACCACCTCGCCGAAGGCCGCCGCCTCGGCGAAGGTCCCGCAGCTGGCGGCGGGGCCGGCCTGCCGGGCCCAGGCCAGCCCCTTCTCGTTGTCCTTGCTCCGGGAGCCCAGTGCCACCTGGTGGCCGAGCGAGACCAGCTTGTCCGCGAGGGTCTGCCCGACCATGCCCGTGCCGATGATTCCGATGCGCATGGTTCCCCGTTCGTCCGGTTCCCTCCGCCCGTCGAAGGGCGGCCGCGACGACCTTAGGGGGTGCCCGGTGGGATTCCGGGGGTCACACGCCGGGGGCCGATGCTCAGGATGGCGAAGAACTCGACCGTGAGCGCGGCCGGCGCCACCAGGGAGAGGGCCACCCGGGCCCGTCGGAACAGCCGGGCCGCGGGCCACTGGAGTCCGTCCGGGGGCGGGTACTCAGATCCGCGGTTCGCCGAACCAGCCGCGCAGCGCCCGGTCCAGCCCCTCCCGGTCGGCCTCGCCGGGGGCGCAGGCCCAGGCGACGTAGCCGTCCGGGCGCAGCAGCAGCGCTCCGGCGGGCGGCGGTGCCTGGGGGCAGTGGGCGGCGTGGACGTCGACCCGGTCCTTCCAGCCGGCCGCCCGGTCCGCGAGGCCGAGCGTGCCGCCGGTCAGGTCGAGCAGCAACGGCCTTCCGCTGTGGGTGAGTTCGGCCAGGCGGGTGCTCCCGGTCGGGGTGTCGAGGGCGAGCTCCGGGGCGAAGCCCCCGGCGAGCGGGTGCGGGCAGTCGGTGTCGTAGCGGACGTCGCTGCCCGCCATCAGGGCGGCTATCCGGGCGAGGTTGTCCTGGTGGGCTATCAGCTCGCCGACCAGGGCGCGCAGCGCGGTGATCCCGGGGCCGGGGGCCATCAGGGCCAGCTGGGCCTGGGAGTGCATGAAGACCCGCTCGCCGACCGGCCGGCGCTCGTGCTGGTAGCTGTCCAGCAGGCCGGGCGGGGCCCAGCCCCGGAGTTCGGCGGCGAGTTTCCAGCCCAGGTTGGCGGCGTCCTGGAGGCCGAGGTTGAGGCCGGGGCCGCCGGTCGCGGCGTGCACGTGCGCGGCGTCGCCGACCAGCAGGACGCGGCCCTCGCGGTACCGCTCGGCGAGCCGGGTGTTGTAACCGACGGTGCGGCGCGGGGTGAACGGTCCCGCCGTACGGGCCGGGGCGAGCGGCAGGTCGGCGCCGGTGACCCGGCGGATGCTGGCGCGCAGCTCGTCCAGGGTGAGCGGGCCGGCCTCGTCGACCGGCGGGCCGCCCCACTCCATGGTGGCGATCATGGTGGCGTCCGGGCCGAACGGGGAGATGACGAACACGCCGTGCTCGGTGCGGGTGTGGGTCCACGGCCCGAACGGGGTCGGGCAGCCGGGCAGCAGGATCCTGCCGTCGTCGGTGGTGCGCAGGCCCTCGGGCGGCAGCACGTGGGCGATCCGGGAGACCGGCTCGGGTGAGGTGACGCCGGGGAAGCCGATGCCGGCGTGCTTGCGGACGGTGCTGCGGCCGCCGTCCGCGCCGACCAGGTAGCGGGTGCGCAACTGCCGTGCGCCGTCCGGGCCGTGGAGGTCCACGGTGACCCCGTCCTGGTCCTGGGTGAAACCGGTGACCTCGCACCGGCGCAGGATGGTGACGCCCAGCGCGAGGGCGTGTTCCTCCAGGACGGCCTCGATCCGGTGCTGCGGGATCGGCAGGGCGTGCAGCGGATTGTCGTCGAGCCGGTGCAGTTCCAGCGGGAAGGCGCCGAACACGAACCGGGGTATCGGCCGCGGCGCACCCGCGGCGCCGCTGAGCGGCTGGTGGAGGCCGCGGTGGTCGAGCAGCCGGAGCACCTGTCCGACCAGGCCGTTGGCCTTCTGCTCGCCGGAGCGCTCGGCCAGCCGGTCCAGCACCACCGGCCGGACGCCGGCCAGGGTCAGTTCGCAGGCCAGGAACAGCCCGACCGGGCCTGCGCCGACGATGACGACCTCGTTGGTCATGTCAATTCCCCCAGAGGTGTGATGGGTTCACCGGATGGACGGATCGGGCAGCCCGGCCGCGAGCTGGCGCAGCGCCTCGGCGAACAGCGACTTGAAGGGCACCACCGGGTCGGCGACCAGGTAGTGCTCGTTGGCGACCTGCAGCGCGGAGAGCGCGGCGGCGGCCACCAGCTTCGGGTAGAGGTCCCGGTCGGGATCGGTTCCGGTGCGGGCGGCCACCGCGGCGGTGAGCCCGGCCCTGGTCTGCGCGCCGCCGCGGAACAGCTCGGCCTGGAGCGAGGGTTCGCGCAGCAGCCGTCGTAGGGCGGCGACCCAGCCGGGGGCGGGTTCCTCCTCGGCGCCTTCGAAGGGTTCGACCAGGGCCTGGGACAGCGCCTCCCACAGCGGTTCCTCCGCCGGGCGGGTGGCCAGGGCCTCGGCGGCCCGCAGGATCCGGTTGCGGTGCCGGAAGACGATCGCCTCGGCCTTGCTGGAGAAGTAGTTGTTGTAGGTGCGCGGGGACACCCCGGCCGCGGCCGCGATGTCCTCGACCCGGACGTTCTCCAGCCCCCGCTCCACCGCCAGGCTCAGCGCCGCCCAGCTGAGCGCCTCCCGCGTCGCGGCCTTCTTCCGTTCCCGCAGCCCGGGCTCTCCGTCCGTCATGGCACCACTGTCCCGCCAAACATGCGTGTTGCGCAATAGTGCGTGGCACGCAAGTTTTTTCGGGCCGGCCGGGGCCGTGGCGAGCCGCCCGCCACCTGCAGTTCGTCGCTGGTAGTAGTTGCGTGGTCGCGGAGCGGCTCCGCGCAGGAGCCCGTCCGCGCAGGAATTCCGGCGGGACGACCCGACAGGACGTGAGGAGCGGGCATGAGTGGCAGACGGCGTCCACCGCGGGCGCGGACCCCGCGCCAGGGTGGCACGGCCGGTGGCGGCCGGATGAACTCCCGGGTGGAGATCGCCCGGATCGAGGGCTTCCTGGCCTGGGAGGCGGAGGTCGCGGCGGCCGAACGCGACGCCCGCGCCTTCGCCGCCCAGTTCTCCTGGCTGCCGGAGGCCGAGCGGGAGGATCTGGAGCGGGCCTACGCCGCCGACCGGCTGCGCTACGCCGAGGAGGTCGTCGACCGCGCCGTCGACCGCTGCCGCCGGCTGGCCGCCCGCTACCGCGCCGAGTGCCGCCGGGTCTGCACCCGCTGGGCGGCGCTCTGCCTCTCCGTCACCCTGGCGGTGGCGCTGTTCGCCGTCGTCCCGGCGGCCCTGCGGGGCTGAACCGCCGATCCGCGCTCCCGGCACGACCAGGGCCCGCCGCGCCGTCTCCGGTGCAGCGGGCCCTGG